>CALYTA010000098.1 GCA_945486175.1 uncultured Clostridia bacterium
CATGGCGCGCGGTACAGGACAAGGTGCTGCCGCCCAATCCGGAACCGACCGATTATGCGGCGCGCGTGTGCCGCATAGCCAATCATTATGCATCGGTGGTATCCGATGCGTTTTCCGAGATGTATCAGGCGCTGGCCGGCGGAAGCCACCGCAAGGAGGAAAATGATCTCGGCGCGGTGTTTGACCGCGCGGCGGACCGCGTATGCCGCCGGTGCAGTGCGCGCCAGTCGTGCTGGGAACGGGACAAGCTGGCGACACTGCGCACGCTGGATTCCATTTCGGGTCCGCTGCTGCGCAGCGGGCATGTCGTGGCGAGCGATTTTCCGGGACATTTTGCAGCGCAGTGCCTGCGGTTTTCCGATTTTGTCGTGGCGGTCAATGAGGGCATGGATGCGCTGTACCAGCGTCGTCAGGCGCAGCGCAGGAATGAGGCCGGACGCAGGCTGATTGCGCAGCAGTATGCCGGCGTGACCGGAATTTTAAAGCAGGTAGGCGAGAGCATGGGTGCGGGGCCGGAGGCACTGCCGTCGCGCGAGCGCGAGCTGCGCACCTATGCGGAGGCATTTGGCCGCGTGCGCACGGCTGCCGCGTGGAAGGACCGCCGCGGGCGGCTGCATTTTGAGCTGTCCGGCGAATGTGTCACACGCATTGTGCGCAACCGGGAGGGGTTCCTGTCCGGGCTGAGTGCGCTGATGAATGTCAAGCTGATCGGGCCGGAGAGCGTGCACGGGCCGGGCGGGCTGAGCCTGCTGTTCCGCGAACGCGAACCATATTGCATTACGGTCGGCGTCGGGACACGGACACGCGAAGGACAGCAGGTGTCCGGCGACTGTATCCGCTATTTTACGACAGAGGAAGGCATTGCCTGTGTGCTGCTGTCCGATGGCATGGGTTCGGGCGAGCAGGCGCGCGAGGATGCGGAGAGCACCGTCCGCATGGCGGAGCAGTTCCTGCGCGCAGGCATTTCTGCGGCGGACAGCGTGCGCACCATCGGCCCCGCGCTCAAGCTGCGCACACAGGGCAGGCAGTTCGTCACGCTGGATGTCAGTACCATCGATTTGTTTACCGGCGCGGTGGATTCCGTCAAGTGCGGCGCAGCCCCCAGCTTTGTGCGCGCCGTGGATGGCGACGGCACAGTGCGCGTGCGGCGCATTCTGTCGTCCACACTCCCTGCCGGGCTGGAGGAATCCGGCGAGATGGATGTCACACAGTTCCGCATGGGGGACGGCGACGCGCTGCTGCTGCTCAGCGACGGCATTGTCGATGCGGACGGCTCCAATGCAGGCTGGGTCGAGGAGCTGCTCGCAGGCAGCATGCACCTGAGCGCGCGCGAGCTGGCGGCGCGCATCGTGCTCGAAGGCTCTGCACGCGGCGCACCGGATGATATGAGTGCGGCGGTGGTGTATCTGACACGCCGGAACGGCTGAACGCGGGCAGTTTACATACAGGAAGGCATGTCACAGGGCGGAGGCTGGCTGTGGCATGCCTTCTGCCGCTTTCAAATTTAAATGTAACATGAATAGAATGTAAAATGTTAAGATTTTGCTTGAAACACGGGAGGAAAGGAGATATGATAGACAAAAGAGGGAAACCATAATAAGGAGACAATAACAGGGAGACACGAAACCGATGGAGCTGCTCACTGCGTCCTTGCTCCCACTGGAGCTGAGCGCACAGATCAAAGACGAGATTTTGCCGATTGTTCTGTTCTTCGGCATGTTTTTTGCCGTGTCCGGTCTGGGCGGACTTCTCATCCGGCATGTGCCGCGCAAACCCGGGTCCATGCTCGATGAGATCCTGAACGAAAACTGGGACGACGAAGACGACGAGGAACAGAACGCCGATGCATCGGAACAGGCTGCGGCGGAGCCGGTGCAGGGCGAACAAACCGACGCCGCAGACGGATACGACAGGAAGTGAGGAAAAAGAAGCATGGAATTAGGCACTGTTCTGGGGCTGCTGTCTCAATATGGCGTGCTGGTTCTGCTGGTTGTCACCTTTCTGGAGGCGCTGAACTGTCCCGGCATGCCGGCGGGCATTATCCTGCCTGCGGCGGGCATGTATGCCGCGCACAACGGCGTGTCGATATTTGAAATTATCGGCCTGACCGTACTGGGCGGCATGGTTGGCAGCGTCGTTCTGTATATCATCGGACGGATTGGCGGACAGCCGCTGCTGGATTGGCTGAAGAAGCACAGCAAGCACGCGCAGCGTGCCTCCGAACGTTGTGAGGAGTTTTTGGAAAAGGGCGGATTTCTGACCGTATTTGTAGGGCGCATTGTACCCGTGGTGCGGCCGTTTTTACACCTGCCGGCGGGTGTATTCCGCGTGGCAGTCTGTCCGTTTCTGGCGGCCAGCGCACTCGGCATCGCGTGCTATAATATTGTGTGCGTGGGTGCGGGGTATTACTTCGGACATGCGTTCCTGTAATCAGATCATCAGACAACGGTTGCGGCGGAGCAGATGGCTCCGCCGCTTTTGTATCTTTGGGGGCAGAATAGCCGCTTTTTGTGTATCATATGCGGCATTCCGGTGAACCGGATGCAAAAAAGAGTTTACGGACGTGTTGAAAAATAACATTCCGCGTGCTATACTGAAACTGGAAATTCGGAAACCGCTGGATTTGCTGGATTCAAAAGACAAGGGAGGCTGTTTTTTATGAGCAA
This sequence comes from uncultured Clostridia bacterium, assembly GCA_945486175.1. GTDB lineage: Bacteria > Bacillota > Clostridia > Oscillospirales > Butyricicoccaceae > Butyricicoccus_A. The sequence goes on from CALYTA010000098.1 coordinate 2,667, forward strand.
GAAGATTCTGCTCCTCTGCGGAGATTATACAGAGGATTATGAAACCATGGTGCCGTTCCAGGCGCTGTCCATGCTGGGCTATCAGGTCGATGCTGTCTGCCCGGACAAGAAGGCAGGCGATACGGTTGCAACCGCTGTGCATGATTTTCTGGGCGCGCAGACATATACTGAGCTGCAGGGCCATCGCTTTGCGCTGACCGCAGACTTCGCTGCTGTTGATCCGGCGGATTATGCGGGACTGTTCATCACAGGCGGCCGTGCGCCGGAGTATATCCGCCTGAATCCGCGTGTCATTGAGATTGTACAGGCATTCTTTGCCGACAATAAGCCGGTTGCGGCAATCTGCCACGGCCCGCAGGTGCTGACAGCGGCTGGCGTCCTCAAGGGCTACAAGGCGACCGCTTATCCGGCAGTCGGGCCGGACATCACGGTGGCGGGCGGCACGTATGTCGAGGTTCCCGCAGACCAGGCGGTTGTTGACCGCAATCTGGTCACGGCTCCCGCATGGCCGGGCGATACGGCAATCTGCCGTGCGTTTATCGAACTGCTGGGCGCAAAAATCGAAATCTGACACATCAATCCGACATGACATGGTATGGCGGCGGAGCGAGGGCGACCTCCTTCCGCCGCTTTTTGCATGGGAGGACATATGGACAAAGTATTATATGTAGACTGCACGCAGTCGGACGGTCCGATTGCAATTTTCGCTTCGGATGCACAGGTGGTGTATGCCGGTGTGACGGTATCTGGGATGCCGGAGCGCGACCGGGAAGCGGCGCGCATTTATGAGGCACGGCTGGGCATTTTGTTCCTGTTTGCAGGCGATGCGCCCGAATTGCCGTTTTATACTGTTCCGCAGGTGGAGGTGTTTGCGCGGGATGGGGATGGCTGGCTTGCAACTGTATGGCAGCCGACGGACGGAGAGGACGATGCACCGGTCTGTTATATCGATGCGGACAGGCAGTGTTGGCGCGCGGCAGACAGCTTCCGGCAGCTGCTGGACAGACCGGATTGGAAGCGGCAGCTCGCGCCGATGAAGGGAATTGCGGTTTATGCGTCGCGGGAGGATGCGGCGCGGGAGCTCGGCATTCGGGTTATCAGGCATCCGGAGGATTTGGACGGGTAAAGCCGCTTTATCTTGCAACTTGCGCCAAACAATGCTACACTAACAATGATTTTATCTTTTCACAGGAGTGACCATATGGCTGGCTTTACGATTGGAAATGTGAATATAGCGGGCCGCTTTATCATGGCGCCGATGGCGGGTGTGACTGACCGCGCGTTCCGGCAGATCTGCCGTGAGTGCGGCGCAGCGATGACTGTCAGCGAGATGATCTCGACGCAGGCGCTGTTGTTCCAGGACAAAAAGACGCGGGAGCTGCTGTCGCTCGCGCCCAATGAAAAGCCGGGCTGGATTCAGATTTTCGGCAGCAATCCGGCGTATATGGCGGCAGGCGCACAGAAAGCGCTGGAAATTTCCGGCGCAGCGCTCGTGGACATCAATATGGGGTGTCCCGCGCCCAAGATCGTGAAGGGCGGCGATGGCAGTGCGCTGATGAACAATCCGAAGCTGGCGGCGGAGATCATCCGTGCAGTGGTGGACGCAGTCAGCGTGCCGGTGACGGTCAAATTCCGCAAGGGCTGGGATGAGGAGCATCAGAATTACCTCGACTTTGCGAAGATGGCGGAGGACTGCGGTGCGGCGGCAATCACGCTGCACGGGCGCACCCGCACGCAGATGTATGCCGGAAAGGCGGACTGGGAGGCAATTGCGGCGGTCAAACGCACGGTGTCCATCCCGGTCATTGCAAACGGCGATGTCGCGAGCGCGCAGGATGCACAGGATATTTTACAGGCAACCGGCGCAGATGCGGTCATGATCGGCCGCGGCGCACTCGGCAATCCGTGGCTGTTTGCACAGTGTGCGGCGCTGGATGAAGGCCGCGACATTCCGCCGCTGCCGCCATTGGCGGAGCGCATGGAGACGGTGCGCCGCCAGATCACGCTGGCTGCGGAGCACAAGGGCGAGCGCATTGCCCTGCTCGAAGCGCGCAAACACTTTGCCTGGTATCTCAAGGGCGTGCGCGACACAAAAAAGCTCAAGGCGCGCATTTCCTCGCTGACATCATTTGAGGAGCTGGACGCACTGCTCGTGGAAGCATCCGGACTGGAGGCGTGACATGTTTGATGAAAACAGTATTGTCGACCGCATTCTGAGCGGCGATGATTCGGCGTTTGAACGCCTGGTCGACCGTTATGAGCACAAGGTCTATCAGTATGCCCTGCGCTTTCTCGGCCGGCAGGAGGACGCCTGCATTGCGACGGAAGAGATTTTTTACCAGATCTACC
>CALYTA010000099.1 GCA_945486175.1 uncultured Clostridia bacterium
AAAGGTTTCCTACCTGGTTCATGCAAAGAAGCATTGAGCTTCGATCACACAGAAACAACCCAATGGATAACATATAGGAGTGACAAACATGAAGTTCTTCTCTGAACTGGCAAGAGCACGCATGATGGAACTGGAAAACGAAAAGGTTTCCTACCTGGTTCATGCAAAGAAGCATTGAGCTTCGATCACACAGAAATAACCCGATGGATAACATATAGGAGTGACAAAAATGAAGTTCTTCTCTGAACTGATCCGCGCACGCATGATGGCAATGGAAAATGAAAGAGTTTCCTGCATGGCTCATGTCCGCGCAAACAAGCACTGACAATTACAACAACTGACATCTGAGGTGAAACTGCCCTGTGGTTTGACAAAATGAGCAAGAGCGCAATTCTCGGTATGAGAATGCTGACTGATGGATACGTATCGCGTCAGGAATTCGATGATATGATTCACGAACATCGCGCTCAGTACAAGATCTGATCTTATTCACACACAAGTGATTGATAACAAAGGAACGATGACGTATGAAGTTTTTTGATAACGTTGACAAAACAATGATGCTCAGCGTGATGCTCGGCACAAGAATGATGAATGGTGAATATGTATCGCGTCAGGAATTCGGCGATATGGTTCGCGCACATCGCACACAGAATCACATTTGATTCCATTCACACCCAACTGATTGACAACGAAGGAGCAATGACATATGAAGTTTTTTGATAATGTTGACAGAACGATGATGCTTGGCATGCGAATGATGTACGGCGGAAGCGTTACCCGCGCTGAGTTCACCGACATGATGAACGAGCGCCGCGCGCACAGCCAGCACTGATTGGATTTTGCCGGCCATCCATCCGGCAGACAAACCGCCTGTAAGACGTATAAAGACCCGGAAGAAGGGAATGCTATGAAACGAACTGCAATGACCCGAATCCGATTCGCAGACCGGCATATGCCTGTGACCATTCGTTCACAGGAATTCCCCGGAGCAAAAGGTCTGTAATCGTCCGAGAGGAGGACTGCCTGTATGAAGGGCAGAGGATTTTTCAGTGAGCTTGTCCGTGCAAGAATGCTGGGACTTCGGTGGGAACGGGTAGAAAGCCGGATCCGCCTCGAACAGGATGCACGGAAACAATCAGATAAGTAACCGCAAACACAAATGGACGAAGCGGCGTTCTGTACCCCGGTCAGGGGCGGCAGAACGCCGCTTTTGTGATATATTCGGGAAAAAACATGACAGAATACGCTTCCTGTGGTATGATGATAGAAATGCAGGAAACGGAGGCGGCGATTATCAGCTGGAAAAAGGAAGAAATACGGCAGGTGCGCCGCAGCGCGGATCTCATCGGCATTGTAGAAATTGCCAGCATCGTGGTCAATCTGCTGCTGTACCCGATTCTCGGGCTGCTGCCGGTGTTTGCAGAGGGCAGCCTGGGCGCAGAGGTCTATGACCTGGTGCTGTATCTGATTGTCTTTGCCCTCCCGATGGCTGTGGCAGTACGGTGGACGGGCATGGAACCGGGCGATCTGATGGGACGCGGGCGGCCGTCTGCGACAGTATATCTGATGACCATCGGGCTGACGCTCGGCTGGTCATATGCCGCGAGCTGGATGGCAGGCGGCATGGAGGTTCTGCTCAACGGGTTTGGGCTGACTGAGGCACAGGATGTGTTTGTCATGCCCGCGGGCGGCGCGGCGATGGCTGTGCGGTTCCTTTCGGTGGCAATTATTCCGCCCATTGTGGAGGAGCTGTGCTACCGAGGCTTTTATCTGAGCACGGCAGTGCGCTCGATGGGCACCTGGGGTGCAATTGTGCTGACCTCATTTGCGTTCTGGCTCGCGCATTACAGCGTTGAAATACTGCCGCTGGCATTCGGTTTCGGCCTGATCGGCGGCTATATCCGGCGGCGCTATGGCTCCCTGCTGCCGTCCATGTGCGGACACTTTGCGGTCAACAGCATTTATCTGCTCGTCAATGCCGGATGGGAGATCGGGACGCGTGTCGGCACCGGGATTTCGCTTGTGGTTGCGCTGATTGAAATTCTGTTCGGCGCAATCGGTGTGACGCTGTTTGTGCGCGAGGGCTGCCTGAAGGAGATCTGGGACGGCACATTCGGGCACCGCGCGGCGCTGAGGCCGCGCGAACAGGCGCGGGCCGTGCTGACCAGCCTGCCCGCACTGCTGGTGCTGCTGACGGCGGTCTATTTTATGGCAAAAAATCTGGAGGCACTGTAACGGCATGACGGAACAGGAAAAATATATGAAGGCAGCGCTCCGGCTGGCGAAAAAATCCGCTGAAGAGGGCGAAGTGCCGGTCGGCTGTGTCGTTGTCTGCGACGGAAAGATTGTCGGGCGCGGGCGCAACCGCCGTGAAACCAAGAAAACTGCGTTGTCGCATGCGGAAATTGAAGCCATCGGCAAGGCGTGCAAAAAGCTGGGAGGCTGGCGGCTGCACCGCTGTGACCTGTACGTGACGCTGGAGCCGTGCCCGATGTGTGCGGGCGCGATCATCAATGCGCGCATCAAAACGGTCTGTTACGGCGCGGATGACCTGAAGGCGGGCTCATGCGGCAGCCTCATCAACCTGTTTGATGTGGCGTACAACCACAAGCCGGATATCGTGCGCGGGCTGATGAAGGACGAATGCGCGGCCGTGCTGACAGACTTTTTCCGCGCGCTGCGCAAAAAACGAAAAGAAGAGCGCAGGCTGCTGCGAGAGCAGGGCGGGGAAGCGCAGAGCGATTGAGACACATGCGAAGCTGACAGCAATAAAAAAAGTCATGACCGGTTGGCCATGACTTTTTTTATCCGTATGGATCACTGCATGATTGCGCCGCAGATAATCGCGCCCGCCAGACAGACGACCGACAGGACGGAAAACAGCAGCTGGTGGCGGAATTTCTGATCTGCCTTTTGCTTTGCCGCCGCGACATCGACTGTATTTTCTTCGCCGCGGTTAAACAGCTGCATGGCACGCCCGTCGCGCTTGGCGATGGAATCGTCCGACAGCTTGTCCGATTCGACGGCGAGCTGGTTCCAGTCGTGCGTCAGGCGGAAATACATGCCGATGGCGCCGAACACCACAAATCCGATGAGGAACAGAATCATAACAATTTTCATTGGAATACCTCCGGTTTGTCACAAAAGACAAAGCGGATGGAAGCCATTCCATCCGCTTTCTTCCGCGCTGCCTCAGCCCAGCAGGACGAGGAACAGCGAATCAAGTACAAATACGATTGCAAAAATCTTGGTCAGATTCGCCAGAACCGCTTCGATGCCAGTTGCCTTGTTGGAGCCAAAGAAGGTCTCCTGTCCGCCGCTGATTGCACCGGACATACCCTGGCTCGGCGCCTTCTGCAGCAGAATCGTGACGATCAGGAACAGGCAGGCGATAACCTGGATGACAGATAAAACAGTAACGACCATGAAAGAATCAACCTCCGAAAAAATGAAAACAGCGGCGTATTTTGCGCCGGATTTTCCGATAAAATCAAACAGTGCAATTATCATAGCATACGCCGGACAGATTTTCAAGGGAGGATTGTCCATCCGGGACATACTTTTTTGGAAAACAGGCGGATTATTTTACCTTTCCGACGGTCAGCTTCACGCGGTTGGCAAGTTCACGCCCGTGTGCATTGACCCGGCATGTGCCGTCAGACATGTCAACCACACACAGCCGCCCGCTGCACCAGCCGTAACCGTCCTTCGGGCGCTTGCGCTTTTCCTCATGCTTGTATTTTTTGATGGCCTTTTGTGCCGCGCGGTCGGGCGCGCCGGCGGTCAGCACCACCATGCTCAGCATGGAAAAGCCGTGGGACGGCTCTGACCACGGCACATACCGCGCCGCCATGTCATCGAGCACGGCACAGTAATCGCGCACAGCGGCCTCATCCAGCTGTTCACACACATCGAAATAGCAGAACTCATAGGAGCGCACCGATTTGCCGTTTTTCATAATCAGCGTGGCGGTGTCCTCATAGACAAACGAGCCGAACAGCGGAAACCGGCGTTCGCCGTATTCTGCGTTGGTAATCAGGTGAAAATCGCGCTTCATATCCGCCTGGAAGGCGTCCAGATAATCCGCAGCGCGGGTATAGAGATCCATTTCAGTTCCCTCACTCCGCGGGGTACAGTCCGTCCTCCGTCATGCGGCGCAGCGCTTCGACGACGACCGGCTTGTCCTCCTGATAAGTAACGCCATACCACTGTGCAGCGGTCTGTAAAACCTGTGCGGTCGCGCGTCCCGCCTGAATCAGGCTGTCAACCGCAAACGGAAGGTAATATTCACCCTTCATCGGGTTGTTCGGCAGTTCGTTCTGCATGAAGGCCTTCAGACCCGCATCCAGCTCATCGAGGAATGACGGCGTAAAGCCCCACATGTTCATGGAGACCAGTGTGCCCTCCGCGATTTCGCCCGCTTCCGGGTCGGAAATGACACCGTCTGCGCCGCGGGAGATGGCGGTGCGCTCGACAATATCGGTCAGGAAGCCGTCTTCATCCGCCTCACAGATGCCGCGCGATACCGTGCCGTTTTCGGTCAGCGTGTTTTCGACACGGTAGCCGACCATGCAGTAACGGTATTTGTCGTCATCCTTTGCGTCCTTTAAGTAGTCATACATGCACTGGAATGCTTCTGCGCCATAGAAATCGTCCGCGTTGATGACGGCGAACGGCTCATTTACCACACCGCGGATGCAGTATACCGCGTGGCCGGTGCCCAGCGGCTTGATGCGGTCTTCCGGCATGGTGCAGCCCTCCGGCAGCTTGTCCGGGCTTTGGAATACATAGTCTACCTGCATGAGTGCTTCGGCAGCGTTGCCGATGCGCTCGCGGAAGGCATCCAGCAGTTCTTCCTTTATGATAAACACAACGCGGCGGAAGCCGGCCTTCCAGGCGTCATAAATAGAATAATTCATAATGATCTGGCCGTTCGGGCCGACCGGATCAATCTGCTTGAGAC
>CALYTA010000100.1 GCA_945486175.1 uncultured Clostridia bacterium
GGATCCGCGGCAAGCGGCTGAGAGTGGAGTAACTGACTCCTTGCTCATTGAACCTGTCCGGTTAGCGCCGACGTAGGGAGTTTCGAGGTATTCACAGTTTTGAACAAACGATATGAGACCACGGCTTCCAGGTGCCGGTGGTCTTTTTTATTTTATATTTTGAACGCACAAGGAGGAATGCTGCATGAAGGTGAATGGCAACACGGTTCCGGCTGAAGAGGGCATGACCGTCTGCACACTGCTCGAACAGCAGGGCTACCCGGCAACACGCATTGCTGTGGAGGTCAATGGCGAGATCGTGCCCAAGGCACAGTATAACACGTTCGCGCTTCACGACGCGGATACAGTTGAAATCGTCTGCTTCGTGGGCGGTGGCTGATATGACCATCACCTGTAATGGAAAGCCGCTGGAACTTGCGGACGGTGCACGCTTGCAGCAGACCGCACATGCGCTCATGCCGTCCGCGTCCGTGGTCATCCGCAACGGTTTCCAGACAAATGAAGACATCCTTCTCGAGGACGGCGACAGCATCACGCTGATTGAAAAGGGCGTCCTGCCGCCGCAGGATGTGCTGGAGCACATGATGGCGGCGCGGCACTCCCCGCACGTGCATGAGACAGTCAAACACGCCTGCGTCGGCATTGCCGGACTCGGCGGGCTTGGCTCCAACATCGCTGCGATGCTCGCGCGCACCGGCGTCGGATATCTCATCCTCGCGGATTTTGATGTTGTCGAGCCGAGCAACCTCAACCGCCAGAACTACTATGTCTCGCACCTCGGCATGCACAAAACCGATGCGACGGCGGACATTATCCGCCAGATCAACCCGTTTATTACGGTGGAAACACACACGGTGCGCATCACAGAGGACAATGCGATGGACATCTTCGGCGGCTGCGATATCGTCTGTGAGGCGTTCGACAATCCCGCCTGCAAAGCGGAACTGGTCTCGGCTCTGCTCAGCGAATCGGATACCATCCGCATCGTCGCGGGCTCCGGCATGGCGGGCTACGGCTCGTCCAATGAAATTCTGACCAGAAAACGAATGTCACGCCTGTATGTCTGCGGCGACGGTGAAACCGCTGCGGCAAATGGCGTTGGCCTGATGGCACCGCGCGTTTCTGTCTGCGCCGGTCATCAGGCAAATATGGCGCTGCGCCTGCTGCTCGGCATCGGGCAGCCGTGACGCTCTCAACTCTTTCTATCTTTACAAAAAACATCTTTTAAAGGAGACTGACACCAATGGCTGATACGTTTACCCTCGGCGGACATGAATTTACTTCCCGCTTTATTCTCGGTTCCGGCAAATACTCGCTCGACCTCATCAAGGCTGCGGTCGAATATGCAGGCGCGCAGATCGTCACGCTTGCCCTGCGCCGTGCCACCCTCGGCAGCATCGACAACATCCTCGACTACATCCCGGAGGGCGTGACGCTGCTGCCGAACACCTCCGGCGCGCGCAATGCCGAAGAGGCTGTCCGCATCGCACGCCTTGCCCGCGAGGTCGGCTGCGGCGATTTCATCAAAATCGAATGCATCCATGAGTCCAAGTACCTGCTGCCGGACAACTATAAAACCATCAAGGCGACAGAAATTCTCGCCAAGGAAGGCTTTGTTGTCCTGCCGTACATGTATCCGGATCTGAACGCAGCGCGTGACCTCGTCAACGCAGGCGCTGCCGCTGTCATGCCGCTCGGCGCGCCGATCGGCACGAACAAGGGCCTTGTCACCAAGGAATTTATCCAGATTCTCGTCGATGAAATCGACCTGCCGGTTATCGTTGACGCAGGCATCGGCAAGCCGAGCCAGGCGTGTGAGGCAATGGAGATGGGCTGTGCCGCTGTCATGTCCAACACGGCAATTGCAACCGCAGGCGACATCCCGGCAATGGCTGGCGCCTTCAAGCAGGCAATCGAGGCGGGCCGCACCGCTTATCTGTCCGGCATGGGCCGCATTCTGGAAAAGGCATCCGCTTCTTCCCCGCTGACCGGCTTCCTCGCGGACTAAGGAGGACGGCATCATGAGTGAAATCATCAACGCAAAATACATCACGCGCGAAACCAACCACATGGAATACCAGCCGGGCATGGAAATTGCCCCCGGCAATATCATCGATCAGGTTCTCGAAGCGCGCGAAAGCTATGACGAAACCAAGTACACGGCTGCTGATGTCATCCGTGCGCTGTCCAAGGATACGCTCACACCGGAGGACTTCGCTGCACTGCTCTCACCCGCCGCACAGCCGTATGTCGAGCAGATGGCAAAGCGTGCCCAGCAGGAAACCCGCAAGCATTTTGGCAATTCTGTCATGATGTTTACCCCGTGCTACATCGCCAACTACTGTGAAAACTACTGCATCTACTGCGGCTTCAACTGCCACAACAAGATCCGCCGCGGCAAGCTGAATATGGAAGAGGTCGACAAGGAGATGGCAGCGATTGCCAAGTCCGGCCTGAAGGAAATCCTCATTCTGACCGGTGAGAGCCGCTCGATGTCCCCGGTCGACTACATTGGCGAAGCATGTAAGATTGCCCGCAAGTATTTCACCGTTATCGGCGTCGAAATCTATCCGCTCAATTCGGATGAATACCGCTACCTGCACGAATGCGGCGTTGACTATGTCACCGTCTTCCAGGAGACCTATAACCCGGACAAGTATGAAACGCTGCATCTGGGCGGCCACAAGCGCATTTTCCCGTACCGCCTGAACGCACAGGAGCGCGCTTTGATGGGCGGCATGCGCGGTGTCGGCTTTGCCGCACTGCTCGGTCTGGATGACTTCCGCAAGGATGCGTTTGCGACCGGCATGCATGCCTATCTGATCCAGAAAAAATACCCGCACGCGGAAATTGCATTCTCCTGCCCGCGCCTGCGCCCGATTATCAACAACGACAAGATCAACCCGAAGGATGTACACGAGACCCAGCTGACCCAGATTGTCTGTGCGTACCGCCTGTTCATGCCGTTTGCCAGCATCACAATCTCCACACGTGAGCGCGCGGGCTTCCGCAACGGCATCATCAACATCGCTGCAACCAAGATCTCGGCAGGCGTATCCACCGGCATCGGTGAGCACATCGACGAAGGCGAATCCAAGGGCGATCCGCAGTTCATCATCGATGACGGCCGTGATGTCGACGAGGTTCGTCAGGCCATTCTCGACCAGGGCCTTCAGCCGGTATTCTCCGACTACATGTACGTTGGCTGATGCTGATCTGTGTGACCCATCGGCTGCTGTGCCCCGATGATTTTCTGGCACGGCTGGAACGCATCGCATCGCAGCACCCGTATGCGATTGTCCTGCGCGAGAAAGACCTGTCCGAGGATGAATATGAAGCGCTGGCGCGCGACTGCCTCGCCGTGTGCAGGCGCTATGATGTCCCGCTGAATATCAACACGCACATCGAAGTCGCGCGGCGCATCGGCTGCGGCGGTGTCCATCTGCCGTTCCATCTGCTGATGCAGCACAAAGATGAGCTGTATGATTTCGCGCGTGTCGGCGTGTCGCTGCATTCGCCGGAAGAAGCCGCACAGCTGGCTGGTACGCCTGCGACCTATGTTCAGGCAGGCCATGTCTTTCCAACCGACTGCAAAGCGGGCATCCCGCCGCGCGGCCTGTCATTCCTGCGCAGTGTCTGTCAGGCGACTGAGCTGCCTGTATTTGGCATCGGCGGCATTACAGCGGAACGCTATCCCGCCGTGCGGGAAACCGGCGCGGCAGGTGCCTGTATCATGTCCGGCCTGATGACCTGTGAGAAGGTCGGGGAAACCATGCAGCCCTTTTTATAAGTCCAATCCCCCCTCCCAATCCGGTGCACGCTGCTGTGCCGGATCCGGGAGGGGATTTTGTTTCTAATCTGCAAACTTCCCCTGCCTTCGCTTGCATTTTCCTGTAGTTGCTTTATACTAAAATGGTAAAGGACGATAGGAGGAACTTTTTTCATGAAATTATTGATCGTTACAGCTCCGCTCGGCAACGGGCACAATGCAGTTGCCGGCGCTGTTTCCGACTGCTTTCTCCGGATGTTTCCGGAATCCGAATGCAAAATTCTGGATATGTATGAATATATCAGCCCGAACCTCAAAAAAGCGACGGCAAGCGGCTATTTCCTCTCGATGAAGACCCTGTCCAAATTCCATGGCATGGCATCCGGCATCATCGACATGCAGAGCGAACGTGAATTCAATGAATACACGCCTGCCCGGCTCACCAATGAATTTATGGCGTCTGAGCTGCGCCATGCCATCCATGACTATGCGCCTGACTGCATCGTCTGCACAATGGTATTCGCCGCACAGGTCGTCGACCTGCTCAAGGAGCGCGGTGCTGTCACCTGCCCGTGCTTTGGCATTATCACGGACTTCACCGTCCAGAATTACTGGTGTGATGTCGAGAACTTTGAATATATTATCGCGCCGAGTGAATATCTCGAGCCGCAGTTCACGCGCCGCAGCATTGATTTTGACCGCGTCCTGCCGTTCGGCATTCCGATTCACGAACAGTTCGCCCAAAAGCAGGATCAGCTGGACATGCGGCGCAAGCTCGGTCTGGATGAAACCCGTCCGGCTGTCCTCGTCATGAGCGGCGGCATGGGCTTCGGCAACATCGAGGAATATGTCAAAGCCATTGATGACACGCCGCTCGATTTGCAGATTGTCGTCATCTGCGGCAAAAATGAAAAGCTGCACCAGAAAATTTCTAAAATGGAGACCCAGAAGCCTCTGACTGTCTATGGCTTTGTCACCAATGTGGATGAAATTATGGATGCCTGTGACTGTCTGCTGAGTAAACCGGGCGGCATTACGACCTGTGAATCTCTTGCCAAGACACTGCCGATGCTGATGATCGACCCGCTGCCGGGCGTAGAAGACCGCAATGTCGAATTTTTACAGGCAAACGGTGCAGCTATCTACATCACCAAGACATTCCAGATTGAAGACGCGCTGTTCCTGCTGTTCCGCAA
>CALYTA010000101.1 GCA_945486175.1 uncultured Clostridia bacterium
GGCGCGGGTCAAAGGTCTGGAGGAACCAGATGATGACGGTTGCGACAAAGATAATCGTGAATGCGCGCTCCAGAAAATCGCGCGCCTTATCCCACAGCAGCATGCCGACATTGCGCGGGCTGGGCATGCGGTAATTCGGCAGCTCCATGACGAACGGCACCGGCTGACCCTGGAAGGAGGTATTCTTGAGCACGAGCGCAGTCAGAATGCCGACTGCCATGCCGCCGATGTACAGCAGGATCATCGCAACAGCGGCATAATGCGGGAAAAATGCCATGGAAATGACCGAATAGACCGGCAGCTTGGCCGAGCACGACATAAACGGTGTCAGCATGATGGTCATGCGGCGGTCGCGCTCACTCGACAGCGTGCGCGTCGCCATGATGGCGGGCACAGAGCAGCCGAAGCCGATGAGCATCGGGACAAAGGAACGGCCGGACAGACCGATTTTGCGCAGCAGCTTGTCCATGACAAACGCGACACGCGCCATATAACCGCTGTCTTCCAGAATGGAGAGGAAGAAGAACAGCACGACAATGGTCGGCAGGAATGACAGAACGGCACCGACACCGCTGCAAATGCCGTCGATGACGAGCGAATGCACAACCGGATTGATGCCATAGGCAGTCAGGCCGCGGTCAATCAGGTTTGTGGCGGCTTCGATGACAGATTCAAACGCACCGCTGAGCGTTGCGCCGACAACACCAAAGGTCAGCCAGAAAATCAGCATCATGATGCCGAGGAAAATCGGAATACCAAAGTATTTGTGCGTCAGTACGCTGTCGATGCGCACCGAGCGCAGATAGCCCTTGCTCTCGCCGCGTCGTGTGACAGCGGTTTTGCAGGCGCCTTCAATAAAGGTGTACCGCATGTCTGCGAGCGCCGCCTCGCGGTCGGTATCACATTCATGCTCCATCTCGATGACGAAATGTTCAATTGTGTCAATTTCATTCTGCGACAGGCGCAGCTTTTGCAGCATCGGCTCATCGCCTTCGATCAGCTTGGCAGCAGCAAAATGCGGCGGGATGCCGGCGGCTTCCGCGTGATCTTCGACCATGTGGCTGACCGCATGGATGGCGCGGTGCACCGGGCCGGTACAGAAATCCTGTCGGCGCGGTTTCTGCTTACTGGATGCGACATCCAGCAGGACATGCACCAGTTCGCTGACACCTTCGCCCTTGCTCGCGGAAATCGGGACGACAGGGACGCCGAGCGCTTCCGACAGCGCAGGCAGATCGATGCTCATGCCGTTGGCGCGCACCTCATCCATCATATTGACCGCGATGACGGTCGGTGTGCCCAGCTCAAGCAGCTGGAGCGTTAAGTACAGATTGCGTTCGATGTTGGTGCCGTCGATGATGTTGATGATGCCATCCGGATGGTTTTCGAGGATAAAGTCACGCGTGACAATTTCCTCCGAAGTATAAGGGGAGAGGGAATAGATGCCCGGCAGATCGACGACCGTATCGTTTTCCGTGCCGCGGATTTTGCCCTCCTTGCGTTCAACGGTGACGCCGGGGAAATTGCCGACGTGCTGATTGGAACCGGTCAGCTGGTTGAACAGCGTGGTTTTGCCACAGTTTTGATTTCCCGCAAGTGCAAATATCATGAATTGACCTCCAGCGGTTCGACTTCAATATTTTTTGCGTCATCCAGACGGATGGTGAGCTGATAGCCGCGCAGGAACAGCTCAATGGGGTCGCCCATCGGGGCTGTTTTGCGGATGCATACCGTGGTGTGCGGTGTCAGGCCCATGTCCAGCAGATGACGGCGCAGCGCGCCCTGTCCGCCGACAGCGGTGATGCGCGCGTTTTTTCCAATCGGAAGCTGATCGAGTGTCATACAGTTTCCCCCTTTAAAAATGTTAGTTCCTGCTGACTTTTAGTATAAATACATTGGCGCATCCTGTCAATGCCGCAGGTGGGAAAAAACGGAAGCATTACAGAAAAAATACAAACCCACCGCCAATTGCCCAAAAAGTTTGTTACAAACAGATAACTTTTGGCACAGGACAGCATATGCAGCGCAGGGAAAAAACCGTACAGTCCATTTGCTTGCCGCGGGGGAAAAAGACTGGTATACTGGATATACGATCAATAAATCACAGAAAGGATGATTGGCATGAAAACCGGACTGGTGCTCGAAGGTGGCGGCATGCGCGGCCTGTACACCATTGGCGTGCTCGACGCCATGATGGAATATGATATCTGGACGGATTATGTGATTGGTGTTTCGGCGGGCGCCTGCAACGGAGCTTCTTATGTATCCAGACAGCAGTACCGAAATTACCGCATTGATGAACAATACTTAAAGGATAAAAGATATGTAAGTATACAAAATTTTATCAAAACCAGGTCGCTGTTCGGCATGGATTTCATTTTCTCCGAGATTCCGAACCAGCTGGATGTATTCGACCAGCAGGCGTTTTTGGACAATCCGGTGGAATTTGTCGTCGGCGTGACCGATTTGGAAACCGGCGGGCCGGCATATTTCGGCAAGCAGGAGAGCTGTGAAGACGAGTGCATGCTCATCCGCGCTTCCTCGTCCATCCCGATGTTTTCCCCTCCGGTTGAATTCCATGGCAGAAAATATCTGGACGGCGGCACCTCTGACCCGATTCCGTTCAAAAAGGCACTGCTGGACGGCTGTGAAAAGCTGGTGATTGTGCGCACGCGCGACCGCAGCTATACCAAGTCGCCGGAGGGCGGGCGTGCCGTGTACAGCCGCAGCTTCCGCAGCACGCCGGGCATGATCGACTGCATCGACCGCCGCCATGACGTATACAACCAGCAGGTGCGCTGCTGTGAGCGCATGGAACAGGCCGGGCAGGCACTGGTGTTCGCGCCGGAAAAGCCGGTCAAAATCAGCCGCTTTGAAAACGACATCCGCAGGTTGGATGTGCTGTACCGCGAGGGCTGGCAGGCTGTCGAGACCCGGCTGGATGAGCTGCGGGCATTTATCGGGAAGTGAATACAGGAAACCATCCCTGCATATGATTGACATTGTGCCGGGATGGGAGTATACTGATCTTGAAGATAGAATGGAAGCTATCATCCATGGTAACATGGCGAATCCCCCAGGAGAGGCCACTCCTGGGGGATTCTTGTCGCTTCACGGAGCGACCAGCCGAGGCTTATCACCTGGGAAGATTTTGGTCAAGCCATTTGCAGATGCAATGTACAATTACACCAGCCACGACCGCTGTGAGAATGGAAGCTATGGGATCCATGACAACACCCCCTTTCCCGACACCCGGTATAGGGGAGGTGACGCATCCAGTATAGCATATCTGCCGACACAAAGATACAGATATTTACATTTTGCGACAAAAAGCGCCCGGCACATGCCGGGCGCTTTCCCAATCTGTCCTATGTTTTTTTGTCGCGTCACCCATTGCACAGCAGGCAGCCGGAGAGCGGGGCGAGCTTGACATGCCCGTTGATATTGCCTTCGTTGACAACACCGCTGCCGGAATACTGCTGGTCATCCGTGTTGATGAGCTCATGCCACTGTCCGGTGAGCGCCGGGAGATTGACATGGGCGGGATTCAGGCCGAAATTCATGACACAGGCGATGGTCTGCTGTCCATCGGCGGAACGGCGGGCAAATGCAAATATTGTCTGCGGGCTGCCCGGTGTATCCAGCCAGCGGAACGCACGCGGGTCATATTCCGTATCGTACAGCGCGCGCTGTTCCAGACCGATTTTGTGCAGGCGGCGGCAATAGTGGTTGAATGCATCGTGCACCGGATAGGTCATCAGGTTCCAGCCCAGCTCCTTGTTTTCATCCCATTCGCGGAACTCCGCCAGCTCATTGCCCATGAAGTTGAGAACCTTGCCCGGATGTGCACACATATATAGGTATAGCAGGCGGGTCTGGCTGAATTTCTGGTCGTAGTCGCCCCACATCTTGTCCACAATCGTGTGCTTGCCGTGGACAACCTCGTCGTGCGACAGCGGCAGGATGAAAATATCGTTGTAAAAATATGCCATGGAGAACATCAGCAGATGGCGGGAATACATGCGGTCATTCGGATGCAGCGACAGATATTCCAGCGTGTCGTTCATCCAGCCGAGATCCCATTTGTAGTCAAAGCCGAGGCCGCCGTACTGCGGCGCCGCAGTGACCTTGATGTAATTGGACGAGTCCTCCGCAATCAGCATGACATCCGGATACGTCTGCTGCAAATAGTAGTTGGTACTCTTGAGGAACCAGATGCCGGGATCATTTTCCGCGGCATTGGGATCGCCATGCTGGAAAATCAGCTGGGACACCGCGTCATAGCGCAGGCCGTCTACATGGTAATAGTTGATCCAGAAATCAAACGATGCTTTCATGAACGACAGCACATGCGGCTTGGTGTAATCGAACAATACCGTGCCCCATTCGGTATAGCGGTCTGCCTCGTTGGCGGATTCATAGACAAAGCCGCCGTCGAACTGGTGCAGGCCGAAGAAATCAGTGACAAAATGCAGCGGAACGACGTCGAGGATGACACCGATGTGCGCCTGATGGCAGCGGTCGACCAGTTCCATCAGCCCATAGGGATCGCCATAGCGGCTGGTGGCGGAGAAATAGCCGGTTGCCTGATAGCCCCAGGAGCCGTCAAACGGATGCTCAGTCAGCGGCATCAGCTCGATGTGTGAGAAGCCCTGTTCCTTGACATATGGAATCAGCCGGTCAGCCAGCTCGCGGTAGGTGAGCATGCGGCCGTTTTCACGTTCCTCCGGCGTGGGCGCGTTCTCTTTTCCCTCGAAATCGCGCTGCCAGGAGCCCGCATGCAGCTCATAAATGCTGATCGGGCTGTTATATTTTTTATAATCCCTGCCGCGTTCTGCCATCCATGCGCCGTCATTCCAGTTGTAATGGTCAATATCATATACCACCGAAGCGGTTGACGAGCGAGGCTCGGAAAGGAATGCAAACGGGTCGGCAC
>CALYTA010000102.1 GCA_945486175.1 uncultured Clostridia bacterium
TAACTGAGCTAATTGAGCCTCATATGAAAAACCCTCAATTTCCTTTGTACTATTTACGACATCCTCATCATAGTTTCCGACATCCTCAAGTGGAATAGGAAGCGTAATGAAATCAAATATCGTAGCGTATCTTTTTCCGGGAAATTTTCGAAGTACTCGACCACGTCGCTGAATATATTCCTTTGGATTTGTACTACTTGCCATTATAAAAGCAGTTCTAATACTCGGAATATTTACCCCCTCATCAAGACATCTAATTGCAACAACAGCTTGCAAATGTGTACCTTCGGCAAAATCCGATTTTATTCTCTCACGCTCATCTGCATCCTCTTCCGAAGTGAATTTAGTTACCCTCATACCAAGCTCATTTCCAAGGATGTCGGCTACGATGTCAATCTGTCGGACCTCATCAACAGGCGGCTTTCCTTCACGATAATCAACATCGTGCAGCGTGATAGCACCACAATATACAAGTATCTGATTGTCTGTCTGATAATCGGACATCAGTTCTTTTAGTTTTTTAACCATCTCCTGAACATAATCGAGCGGAAACATTGCATTTGTGGATACCATTGAGAAATGGTTCTGAATGCCCAAGTTAAAACCTGTTACTGACGTCTTTAATCTATCCCTCCTGTTCTTTCTTCGTATCAATCATGTTGTTTTTCTCCTTTTTTCAATCGCTTCGTTGCGGAAATTGCAGAATTTCAAATAGCACATGCACGAAACTTCGTCCGCTTAATATTCAATCCTGAAATAATTCAGATACGCTTTATATCGATTCTGTGCTGATAAGCAAGTATCCGTCAAATAGCTTTTTTCATTGTCCCACTCTTTCAGACCACGATAGTAGAACATCTTCAGATTATCTTCGATGATGAACGGAACAATATTGTATTTCAGGCACTCCTTAAATATAATCAGTCTGCCCACACGACCGTTGCCGTCCTGAAACGGATGGATTCGCTCAAATCTTGCATGGAAGTCCAAAATATCTTCAAAAGTCTTTTCTTCCTTTGCGTTGTACTCCGTCAGCAGAGCTTTCATTCTATCGGCAACTTCTTGTGTTTCCATACGGGATCCTCCTTTATCTGGCGCATCCATTGTACCAGGCTTTTATATATTGAGCACTTCCCAATATATGCGTTTCTTTAAACAATCCTTTGACCGAATACGTTCCCCCTCGCCATCCAATCGCTGTTTTGCCATTTCTCAATGGCGCGAAAAAAATAGAACCGTTAACAGTATTCTCTGTCGACAGTTCTGTTTGATCTATATAAAAACCGTGCAATTCAAAGCATTGCTTTAAACTGCACGGTTCAATCACCTCATGTATCATTCATCATAATTTTCCGTTGTTCCATTATTTTGTTCCAGTAAAATTTTTTATAAATTATAAGAATGACAATCAAGGTGCTGTGTTCTCTTCAGAGCACCCGAAAACACGGATACCCTGAATTTGGAATAGAGAAAGGAATTAGAGTAGGCTGAATTCTGATTACAGATTTTCTTTCAGGAATGCTTCCAGTGCAACAGCAGCTTCCGCTTCCTGTTCGCCCTCTGTGAGAATCGTAATTGTATCGCCGTTTTTGATGCCCAATCCCATGATTGCAAACATCTTGCTGGCATTTACATGCTTATCTCCCTTCACAAGAGTTGTCGTGCAGGGATATTTTTTTACTTCTTTTACAAGCAGTCCCGCCGGTCTGGCATGAAAGCCCTCCGGATCTGTGACGGTAAACACAAAACTCTTCATAGTCATTTTCTCCTTTCTGTCTGTGGCAGCAGCATTGCTTCCGCGCCGGATCTCTCACAGCCTGTGAAAAACTGGCTGCATTTTTTCAAATGTGCAGAATTCGCGGAAACCGATATCCTTCAGCCGCTGTGCTGCCGCGGCAAAATGATCTGCCAGATGTGCCGCATCATGCGCATCCGATCCGATGGTAAGGATTTCCCCGCCCAATTCCAGATACCGCTTTAAAATTGCGGTTGACGGTGTCAGGTCGTTCAACTGATACCGAAAGCAGGAAGTATTTACTTCAATCCCTTTGCCGTCAGCAATCACCCGGCTCAGAATGGCATCGATCAGCTCCATATTTTTTTCATCGGGGTATTCTCCAAACGGATCATAGCGTTTTATCATATCGAGATGTCCAAGCACACTGTACTGTTTGTACTGCCGCATCACCTCATATGTAGCGGTATAGTATCCGCGGTGAATTTCCTCCTGTGTTTTGCCCGGCTGAAACCGGTTGTTCCAGTATTCCAAATCATCAACCTGGTGGTTGCTCAGAATAACAAAATCCCAAGGGTATACTTTGGCATCCCGTTCATATTGGGGAATCGTATGTATCTGCACGCCGAATTCCACGCCGGTGCGGATGGTGATATCAGAACCGTAGATTTCTTTCTGCCGCGCGATTTCCTTCAAATATGCAGGATAATTGCAATTTAAATCGGTTTTTACGCCGTAGTCAACATGTTCGGTAAATGCGATTTCATCCAGCCCGAGCCGGATTGCCTGCCGGACCATGGCTTCCATCGGGCATTCCGAATCATCGCTGAACCGGGTGTGTACATGATAATCTGCAAGCATATCGTTTTTCTCCTTTGGCCGTTTCGTGCCGGTCTGACGCTGATATATAAAAGTAAAAGCATAACACAAATACAGCGTGAACCTGTATCATCCAGATAACCGTGAACAGCAGGTACACGTGATCCGCCATGCATACAATAACACACAAGCTACAGTCCGGGCAAGCAGCCGTTGCATAAGTCCACTGTCTTCCGCAGAGACACGGGCATGCCGCCGGAAGAAGTGTGGAGAAATCAGCTGATATTTGCCGCGCCAATCATGCCTGCATCATTTTCCAGTTCTGCGCAGCGGATTTCCGGCAGATACGACTGTTCGCCGCCAAATACGCGGTGTGCAACCTTTTCCCGCAACGGCTTTGTGAGATATTCGCCCTGTTTGCTGATGCCTCCGCCGAGCAGTACCATCTGCGGGCGGAACAGATTGATTGCATCGACAATGCCGTCTGCCAGATCGTCGATATAGCGTTCTACAACATCGCAGGCAGCTTCATCCTTCTGCTTTGCCGCCTCAAACGGAATCAGGCCGTTGATGGTCTCCGGCCTGCCGCCGCTGAGCAGCATCAGCTTGGATTTCGGATTTTTCTGCGCCGCGCGCTTTGCCTCACGGATCAGTGCAGTTGCAGACGCATACGCTTCCAGACAGCCATGCCGCCCGCAGGTGCACAACTCGCCGTTCTGCCGCAGCATCGTATGGCCGAGTTCTGCACCGCCCGGGCCGCCGCCTTCAAAAATACGCCCGCCAAGGATAATGCCGCTGCCGACACCTGTGCCAAGCGTGAGCAATACCGCATTGCGGCAGCCCTTTGCGGCTCCGGCGACAACCTCGCCAAGTGCGGCGCAGCTGGCATCGTTGCTGATATGTACCGGGAGGCCGAGCTTTTCATGCAGTGCATCTGCAAGCGGGACATCGCGCCAGCCAAAATTGTTGGAATACACAACTGTGCCGGTTTCCGCGTCGATGGTACCCGGGCTGCCCACACCGACAACATCACAGTCGGAAAGCGAAAGGTCAGCGTCTGCCAAAGCGCCTTCTACCGTGCGAACCATATTGCTGACCACAGTCTGCCACGGCTTATCCGCCTCTGTCGGCAGCTGGCAGCGTCCAACAATGCAGTTGTTGGGATCGATAATACCGACTTTGATTGCGGTTCCACCCAGATCAATGCCAATCCGGTAAACCGGCTTGGGCGGAATCAGCGTGCGCAGCATGGTCAGGCTGCCAGTTACGGTATACATACCGCTGCCCGCCGGCAGGAACAGGCAGTCACCCTTCTGAACCGCCTGCCTGTCATCGCCGCAGCAGACCTCGCCGTCACCGTCAACAATGAGCAGCGACTGGAAGCTGTCCATTCCGACAATGCCCTGTACGGTTCCGTACTGGACGGAAAAACGGTCAACGGTAAAGCAGTCGCACTGTGCCAGATGCCCGCCAAAGGAATATCCCATATGTGGCGGCTCCAGATGCGCAACCTCAAGCGCCTTGTCCACATGCAGATCACGCGGTTTTCCGTCGGCACCGATGCGCCCATAATCGTAAACGCGATAGGTTACGTTGGAATTCTGCTGGATTTCCGCAATCACAATGCCCTTGCCAATCGCATGAATGGTTCCTGCTGCGATAAAGAAGGTATCACCCTTGTGTACCGGAACCGCATTCAGAATTTCATCCAGCGTGTTGTTTTCAATATGCTGCCGGAATTCTTCTTTGGAGACGGTCTTTTTCAAGCCATAATATAAAAATGCGCCGGGTTCACAGTCAATGACATACCACATTTCCGTCTTGCCATACTGGTTTTCTTTCTTTTTGGCATACGCATTATTCGGATGAACCTGAACCGACAGCGCCTTGCTCGCATCAATCAGCTTGATCAGAATGGGGAAATCTTCAAACCGCGCGCAATTGGTGCCAAGTGCCTGCGGGCCCGCCTCCGCCAGATATTCGCGCAGGGTCTGCCCTTCCGTTCCGCCGGATACAATCGTGCTCGGGCCGTCCGGGTGACAGGAGAGCTCCCAGGTTTCAGCCAGTACCGATCCAGAGAATGATTTATGAAATTCTTTTTTCAGTTTGCTTCCGCCCCAGAGGTAACTTTTGCAGGCTGGGGAAAGTTTTAAAATCGCCATGTTGCAACCTCCTTATTGGAATAATTTGTAAATTTTTCTGTTGTTTTGGCAAAAAAGGTGCAAAAAAATAGCCCACCGGAGAAAGGGGCATTTTTTAGTTGCTGCCGGATGCAGCAGAGCCGGCGGGAAAGCCCGGTTCTCTGCTGCACCGACGGCAGCGCA
>CALYTA010000103.1 GCA_945486175.1 uncultured Clostridia bacterium
AAAACAGCTGGAGGATGCAGATGTTATCCTGCTGAACAAATGTGACCTGATTTCGTCGGAGAAAAAGGACGAGCTGCTGTGCTCGCTGCGGACGACCTTCCCGCATGCCAATGTGATTCCGGTTATTACGGAGTGGCAGGAAAATTATGAAGAATGGACACAGGCATTCTGCAATGGACAGACGGCGTCCCTTCGCAAGCTGGATATCGACTGGGACTATATCTGGCGCGGCGATGAGCATATGGGATGGTATAACAATACCTTCAATTATTATGCAAAAAAGGCTGTGAATTACACACCTGTCTGCGAAGAATTGCTGAAGCGGATTCAGGATGGCTTTGAGAAAGAGCATGCAGAGATTGCCCACTTGAAGGTGCTCTGTGACATTCATCTCGGCTATGCAAAAGCCGCGGTTACATCCACACGGCAGGAAATTCATTTTTCCAGAACACTGGAACGCAAGAGCAACAACGGCAAGATGAATATCAACATCAGGGCGATTGCACCGCCGGAAGTCATTGAAAGGATTGTGAACCAGAGCATTCTGGAAACGGCAGAGGCAAATCAGCTGGAAATCTGCTGTGCAAAGTACCAGGTATTTGACAGCTTTGAACAGGCGGAAGCACCGGTTTCCTTTGGTTCCTGCTGCTGTTCCTGAATACAGTGTATTTCCCATCAGAACATAACGAAAAAACGGGGCGTGTCTGTCGAAACAGCTGGACGGACACGCCCCGTTTCGCCTGTGTCGTTCCTGTCATATTTTTATAAAATCTCAGCGGGATCGGTCTCAACGCCAAATGAAGAAAATATTTCTAAATAAGTGGACAAATGTACAATACGAAATAATTCCTATATGTTATATTGGGAATAAAAAACGTGACGGTATTGCAAGCATGGAGTATTTGAAAAGGAGAAAAATCATGAATTCATTTGAAAGAGTTGTAACGGCATTGAACCATCAGGAGCCGGACCGTGTACCTGTTTATCCGATTTTGTCCGGTGTTACCAGAAAGCTCGTCGGCGCAAGCTATGAAAAATGGTCGACGGATGCAGAAACCTGTGCAAATGCGTTTCTTGAAGCGACCAGACAGTTTGATATTGACTGCGTTGTTACGCTGATCGACCTGTCTGTTGAGTGCGACGCATGGGGACAGAAGCTGGTGTTTGCAGAGAATGATGCCGCTCATCCGGACTACAGCGACATGGTTATCAAAGAGATTGAAGATTATGCGAATATCAAGAAGGTGGATTACCGCACTTCCAAGCGCATGATGATGCACATCGACGTATGTAAGCGCCTGGTTGCCGAGCTGAAGGGCAAGAAACCGGTCGTTGCATTTGTTTTCGGCCCGCTCGGCGTACTGTCCATGCTGCGCAACCAGCAGGATATGTATATGGATTTGTACGATGATCCGGATGCGGTCAAGGAAGCGGCACACAATATCAACGAGACGCTGAAGGAATATGTTGCCGCGCTGTGTGACATCGGAGTCGATGCAATTATGTTCGATACGCTGTTTGCATCCGGTACCATTATGTCAAAGGATATGTGGGTTGAGATGGAAGGCGGTCTGATGGAAGAGCTGTCCGAAGTTGTCCGCCAGAAGGGCTGTCTGAACATGATCCACAACTGCGGCCAGCGCATTTACTTTGATGTACAGATTGAGGCAATCCAGCCGGCAGCAATCTCCTTCCTGTATCCGTCTGATGACTGCGAGACCTTTGAAGAGGTAAAGGAAAAGTACGGCGATCAGGTTACATTGATCGGATGTGTCACACCGGCCAGCGCAGTAATCGGCACGGACGAGGAATGGGATCAGCAGTGCACCGATCAGATTGACGCAATGGCAAAGGGCGGCGGATTTATGCTGGCAACCGGCTGTGAATACCCGTCCGGTGCGAGCTTTGACCGTGCACAGCGCATGATCGATATCGCCAAGACTTACGGCGTATATCAGAAGTAAAATGCCGGAGATTGATCTGATTACCGGCTTTCTGGGAGCAGGTAAGACAACCTTTATTGCGCGGTATGCGGAATGGCTGAACCGGCAGAATATACGGTTTGCCGTCATCGAGAATGAATTCGGTGCTGCCGGTGTGGACAGCATGCTGCTCAGCGAACAGTTCGGCAATGTACATGAACTGGCGGGCGGCTGTATTTGCTGCACACTGAAAAGTGGTTTTTTTCACCTGCTGGAACAGCTGCTCCCGCATTGTGACCGCGTTTTGGTTGAGCCGTCCGGCCTGTACAATCTGGATGACTTTTTTGAGGTCGCAGATGGCATTGCGCACAATGGGCTTGGCCAAATCGGCATGTGCCTCACGCTGGTTGATCCGCATACGCTGCCCGTTATGACTGAAACGGAATGCAGTGTGCTGCGCGATGAGCTGGAGGGCACTGGCGGCGTTGTATGGACCAAAACAGATGAAGAGCCCTGCTGTGATCTGGCAGAGGCGCAGGCATTTCTGGAACGGATGGGGAACCGCGGAGAAGATATGCCCCTGCGTGTGTATGAAACACCATCCCATGCCCTGTGCGATGAGGATTTTATCCGGCTGCAGCAAATGAAGCCGGTCCGCCGCAGTCATCAGAGCGTATTGCGCGATCACCGCATGATGTACCAGAGCACATCCCTGCGGCCGCAGGGCATGTTTGATCCCGATGGCTTGCTCCATCTTCTGGAGCACATCATTGACACCGGCGAATGCGGAGAAATTGTGCGTGTCAAAGGTTTTGTCAACGGCAGCTCCGGAAGCCTGGCAGTAAACTGCACAGTCAGTGACCGCTTCATACAGGAATGTTCGGAGCGGCTGCCCATGCTCAATATCATTGGGCATCAGCTGGACCGTGCGAAAATCAAACGGCTGTTGGAGGCGCTGGGAAGCCAGAAGCATATATAAATAAGGGAAACAGGGGACCGGTGCAAAGCACCGGTCCCCATTGCTGTGCTTTCGCAATGTAAAGAAGATTTTACATAATCCGGAATGATTTTACCAAACTATGGTAGAAGAGAAATGCAGAAACTGTTCTAATAGTAAATATGCAATCGAAACATCGAACCGCTGTGCTTTTGCGGCACACAAATGAATGATTCTGCATAATCGGGACAGATTAAACGATACGGAAGGATTGGAAATGCGGGTTCGGATGATTTCAGATCAGGAAATGCAAACGAAAGGACAGTTTATGTTGAGAATAGGAATGCTGACCAGCGGAGGCGACTGTCAGGCACTGAATGCAGCAATGCGCGGTGTGGCAAAGGCTTTGTATGAACAGGCAAAGGATGTTGAGATTTACGGCTTTGAAGACGGCTACAAAGGCTTGATCTATGGAAATTACAGAAAGCTTTCCCCGGAGGAATTTTCCGGCATACTTACAGAAGGCGGCACGATACTGGGCACTTCCCGGCAGCCGTTTAAGCTGATGCGGGTGCCGGATGAAAACGGGCTGGACAAGGTCGAAGCCATGAAAAAGAATTACCGCAAGCTGAAGCTGGAATGTCTGGTCATTCTGGGAGGAAACGGGACACACAAAACTGCAAATCTTCTGCGCGAAGAGGGGCTCAATATTATCACGCTGCCCAAAACGATCGACAATGATATCTGGGGGACAGATATGACCTTTGGCTTTCAGAGCGCGGCGGATATTGCGGCACATGCATTTGACTGTATTCATACGACGGCGGCATCGCATGGCCGTGTCTTTATCGTCGAGGTCATGGGACATAAGGCGGGATGGCTTACCCTGCATGCAGGCATTGCCGGAGGAGCTGATATCATTCTTGTACCGGAAATTCCGTATGATGTGGATAAAGTTGTTCAGGCGATTGAAAAGCGCGACAAGGCGGGAAAACGGTTTACCATTCTTGCAGTAGCAGAAGGAGCCATCTCCAAAGAGGATGCGGCGTGCAGCAAAAAAGACCGTGAGAAAAAGAAGAAGGACAGCAAATATCCATCGGTTTCATATGAGCTTGCAGATCAGATTTTGAAGGAAACCGGCAAGGAGGTGCGTATCACAGTGCCCGGACATATGCAGCGCGGCGGCTCGCCATGTCCATATGACCGTGTGCTGGCGACGCGGCTGGGCTCTGCGGCTGCGGATCTGATTCTGAAGCAGCAATACGGAAATATGGTGGGAATTGTAAATGGCAGGATTGAACCGGTGCCGCTGAAAAAGGCAGCCGGAAAATTGAAAATGATTGATCCGGACAGTTCAATTATTCGGGAGACAAAGGCGGTAGGCATCAGTTTTGGCGACTAAAAAAGAAAAACCATTGTATCAGGCAGTGCGGGAAAATAAGGAAATCCGCGCGCTTCTGCGCAAAGGAAATGAAAACCTCGGCGTGATGGGCTTTACTGACCATTCGCAGGCACACTGCGGTCTGGTGGCGGAACGCGGCGCAGATATTTTGCGGAAATTTGAGTATCCGGAGCATGACATCGAACTCGTGAGAATAGCTGGCTTCATGCACGATATCGGCAATGCAGTCAACCGTACACACCATGCGGAGTATGGCGCGCTCCTCGCCAACGAGCTGCTGAAGGAGATCGGCCTGCCGCTGGAGGACCGGATTACGGTTGTCTCCGCAATCGGACACCACGATGAATCGACAGGCGGGGCGATGGACCCGATTTCCGCTGCGCTGATTATCGCAGATAAAACCGATGTGCGCCGGAATCGCGTGCGGGAAAAAGAACTGGCGGCATTTGATATCCATGACCGCGTCAATTATGCGGTGACAGAAGCAAAATTAAAGGTGAATGCAAAAAAATC
>CALYTA010000104.1 GCA_945486175.1 uncultured Clostridia bacterium
GGGAGGAAACTGCCGCGCGCACGTTTAACCTCAATCTGGGCATTGTCGGCGGGCTGTCCGTGCTTGGCACGAGTGGCATTGTCGAGCCGATGAGCGAACAGGCATTGATCGACACCATTCATCTGGATATCGACACGCGGCATGCGGCGGGCGAACGCACGCTGCTGCTGTGTCCGGGCAACTACGGTGAGGATTTTGCGCGCGATACATTGGGATTGGATATCACGCGCGGCGTGAAGTGCTCCAATTTCATCGGCGAGGCGCTGGACTATGCGGTATACCGCGGCTTTTCCGGCGTGCTGCTCGTCGGGCACGCGGGCAAGCTCATCAAGCTCGCAGCGGGCGTGTTCCAGACGCATTCGGCGTATGCCGACGCCAGACAGGAAATTTTTGCGTCACATGCGGCGCTGTGCGGCGCATCGCCGGATACCGTGCGTGCACTGATGGAGGCCGTTACGGTGGACGCCTGTCTGGAAATTTTACAGCGGGAGCAAATGGACCGCCAGGTGCTCGATTCCATTTCACATAAAATACTGGCACATCTGACGCATCGGACGTCGGCAAAAGCCGGCAGACCGTTCGCAGTGGACTATGTCATTTTTACCAACACTTACGGTGTACTGATGCAGACAGCTGATGCGGCTGCATGCATCCGGGCGCGCCGGGAACAGGAGAACAGGCAATGAAGCAGGGCGTATTATATGGTGTGGGCGTCGGCCCGGGTGATCCGGAGCTGATGACTGTCAAGGCAGTGCGCATCATCCGGGAGGCGGATATCATCGCTGTCCCCGACGGGCAGACCGCACAGAATATTGCGGCGGACTATCTGGAGGGGAAGGAAATCCTCACGTGTTCGATGCCGATGCTGCGCGACAAGGCGCTGCTCGCGCAGAAGCATGATGAGGCGGCGGAGCGCATCTGCGCCCTGCTCGAACAGGGGAAAACCGTGGCGTTTCTGACGCTGGGTGACCCGTCTGTGTATTCGACCTATATGTACGTGCACCGGCGCGTGCTGGCGCGCGGCTATGAGGCACGGCTCATTCCGGGCGTACCGTCGTTCTGTGCGGTTGCAGCGCGGCTGGGCGATTCCCTGTGCGAAGGTGCGGAGCCGCTGATGATTGTCCCCGCTTCCTATAAAAATGCCGATGCCTGCCTGGATTTTCCGGGCAACAAGGTGTTTATGAAGGCGGGCAGATCGATGGGCGAGCTGCGTGACAAGCTGCGTGCGCGCGGCGACAGTGCACAGATGGTGGAAAACTGCGGCATGCAGAACGAGCGGGTATTCCGCTCGCTGGACGAAATTGATCCGGACGCGGGATATTTTTCCGTGGTACTGGTCAGACATGGAAAGGATAAACAGATATGATTCATTTTGTCGGAGCAGGCCCCGGAGCGGAGGATCTGATCACCGTGCGCGGTGAAAACCTGCTGAAACAGGCAGATGTTGTGGTATATGCCGGTTCGCTGGTCAACCCGGCGCATCTGGCGCGCACCAGGGCGGGCTGTGAAATCCATGACAGCGCATCGATGACGCTGGAACAGGTGATGGAGGTCATGATTCCCGCGTCAAAGGCAGGCAAAACCGTTGTCCGCCTGCATACGGGCGACCCGTCGATTTACGGCGCGATCCGGGAGCAGATGGACTGGCTGGATGCACAGGGCATGGAGTATGAGGTCTGTCCGGGCGTGTCGTCGTTCTGCGGCGCAGCGGCAGCGCTGCGCGCGGAATATACCCTGCCGGATGTCAGCCAGACAGTGATTCTCAGCCGCATGGCGGGGCGCACACCGGTTCCGGAGCGCGAATCCATCCGTTCGCTCGCGGCGCACGGCAGCACAATGGTGTTGTTCCTGTCGTCCGGCATGCTGGGCAAGCTGTCCGCGGAGCTGATTGCGGGCGGCTATGCGCCGGAGACCCCGGCGGCAATTGTATACAAGGCAACCTGGCCGGATGAAAAGGTCATCCGCACAACGGTTGCCGGCTTGGAGCAGGCGGCGAAGGAAAACGGCATCACCAAGACCGCGCTGATTACCGTCGGCGGTTTTCTGGGCGATACCTATGAGCGCTCGAAGCTGTACGACCCGTCGTTCACGCATGGCTGCCGCGAGGCGAGCCGGTGAACATCAGCATCATTTCGTTTACCGGCCGCGGGCGTGCGCTGAGTACGCGCATTGCTGCCTGCCTGCCGGACGACTGCGTGACGCAGTACGCGAAAGCGGAGGGCTTTGCGGCATATGAATCGGTGCACGCGTTCGCTGCGCGCGCCATGGCAGAGGACAGTGCGGTGATTTTTGTCGGTGCGGTCGGCATTGCTGTGCGCGCAGTCGCGCCGTTTGTGCGCGGAAAGGACATTGATCCGGCAGTGCTCGTCGTGGATGAAAACGGACGGTTTGTCATTCCTGTGCTGTCGGGGCATATCGGCGGCGCGAATCGGCTGGCGGAACAGCTGGCGGATCAGCTGCATGCCATTCCGGTCATCACGACGGCGACCGACGGGCGCGGCCTGTTTGCCGCGGACAGCTGGGCAGTGCAGCACGGCTGTGTTGTCGCGGATACTCGCTGTATCAAGTACATTTCCGGCGCGCTGCTGTGCGGCGAGCTGGTCGGCCTGCGCAGTGAGTTCCCGGTTTCCGGCGCGCTGCCGGAGGGCATCACGGCGGAAGGACAGCCGGAAAACGGCATTTTGATTTCGATTTATGAGCGGGCAGAGCGCCCGTTTGCGCATACTTTACAGCTCGTGCCGCGCATTGTACATGTCGGCGTGGGCTGCCGGAGAGACCTGCCGCCGGACAAATTAAATGTCCGGGTAGAGGAACTGCTGAACGGGCTGGGCATTTCACGGCGGGCAGTGGCATCGGTCGCATCCATTGACCTGAAGGCGGACGAGCCTGCCGTGCTGGAGCTGGCGCGCACATGGGATGTGCCCGCGCAGTTTTATACGGCGGCAGAACTGGACGAAGTGCCGGGGGAATTTCCACCGTCGGCATTTGTCAGAAAGACAACGGGAACGGACAATGTCTGTCAGCGCGCGGCAGCGCGCGCCTCGAAAAACGGGCGCTGCCTGCTGGGCAAGACTGCGGGCGACGGCATGACGGTTTCCGTGTATTGTGAGGACTGGAGGACGGAGTTTTGAGTATTTGCATGGCGGGGATCGACTGGAAGAGCGCCAATATGGACAAGCGCGAAGCGTTTTCGTTCACAGGCAGCCAGGTCGCACGGCTGTGCCGCGTGATCCGGCAGATGGACGGCGTCGAGGGCTGTGTGCTGCTGGCAACCTGCAACCGGACGGAATTGTACCTGAGCGGAACGGATATTCTGGCTCCGGCACGCGCGCTGTGCCGTGCGGCGGGCACGCAGGGTGAGGAAAGCCTGTTTACCGTGCAGTATGGTGACGATGCGGCACGCCATCTGATGCGCGTCGCATGCGGCCTGTGCTCGCAGATTCTGGGAGAGGATCAGATTGTGTCCCAGGTCAAGCGCGCCTATCAGATTGCGCATGAGGCAGACTGCGCGGATGCGGAGCTGAGCCAGCTGTTCCGGCTTGCCGCAACGGCAGGCAAGCGCAGCCGCACACAGGTGCGCCTGTCCGCTGCGCCGCTGTCGGTTGCAGGGCAGGCCGTTGCGCTGATGGAACAGGCAGCAGGTGATCTGCACGGCAAGCGGGCACTCGTCATCGGCAACGGCGAGATGGGACGTCTGGCATCCAGCCTGCTCGTCGCGCGCGGCTGTGACGTGACCGTGACGCTGCGTTCCTACCACCACGGACAGACAATTGTCCCGGCGGGCTGCCATACGATTGCCTACGGCGACCGCATGCAGCGTGCGGCGGATTGCGATATCCTTCTCAGCGCCACAACCAGTCCGCATTATACCGTCGCGCTGGATGACATGCAGAAACTGGAACACATACCGTCCATTGTCTGTGACCTGTCCATGCCGCGCGACATTGAACCCGCGGTGCGGGAGCTGGATGATGTCGCGGTTTTTCTGGATATGGACAGCATGGGCGGACGCGATGTGCATGTCAATGCGGATGACCGCCGACAGGTAGAACAGATTATCGATGAAGAAATGGCGGAATTTGCGCGTTGGCGTTCGTATCGTGAGGCGCTGCCGCTGATTGATGAGCTGTGTGGGCTGGCAGCGGAGCGCGTTGCCACCGGATATGATTTTGCCGTGCTTTCGGACGGGGAGGACGGGAAAACCACAGAAAAAATGGAAAACGCCGCCAGACTGGCGGCACAGAAAACCGCACGATTGCTGCTCAGCGGCTTGCAGGGTGAACTGGGCGACGGCGCGCTGGAGGCGTGCCGCGAGGCCATTTTGCGCAAGGCGCCGCAGCTGCGGGACGGGAGGACAGGATGAAACTTTATGTCATCGGCATTGGGCCGGGCGGCGCGGATCAGATGACGCCGCGTGCGCGTGCCGCTATCGAAGCGAGTGATATCATCGCGGGCTATACCACATATATTGACCTGGTGCGCCCGCTGATTGGAGACAGGGAAATTTTACAGACCCCGATGAAGCAGGAAATCGACCGCTGTACGCGTGCGCGTGACGCGGCACTGACCGGCAAGACAGTCGCCATGATCTGTTCGGGCGATGCGGGCGTATACGGCATGGCGGGGCTGATGCATGAGGTCTGCGCGGATTATCCGGAGCTCGACATTGAGGTCGTGCCGGGTAGCACGGCGGCATGTGGCGGTAAGGGGGTGCTCGGCGCGCAGCGCATCTACGACGTTGCGGTCATAAGACTGGGCGACCGGCTTAC
>CALYTA010000105.1 GCA_945486175.1 uncultured Clostridia bacterium
CCCTCCAAATCATGTCTTTCGCCGCCTGCCCTCTGGCACAGCCGGGATCGGAAGCCATTCTACAGTTTTATTTTCCAGTTGTTTACGTTTTCTTTGCACTTATTTTTCAAATCAGGGGGAAATGGTAGAATCTGCCCATTTCTATTTCATTATAACATTTTCTTCCCCAAGAATAAACCTTAATTTGTGAATCAGCGTCAAATTATTGTAGACCCACATGGAACGCGGTGCGAGCAGCTGTTTCCGGTTTGCCGAACAGAACAGAACCACCGGCAGATCACCGCGGTACT
Organism: uncultured Clostridia bacterium; assembly: GCA_945486175.1. Classification (GTDB taxonomy): domain Bacteria; phylum Bacillota; class Clostridia; order Oscillospirales; family Butyricicoccaceae; genus Butyricicoccus_A. The sequence continues at coordinate 291 of CALYTA010000105.1, forward strand.
CTGCGAGCAGCGTGCGGACCTCCTCCAGCCGCGGGTCGTCCATATCTGTGATGCGCAGATACAGCCTGTGCCTGCAGGCTGTGCCCGGCATGGCCGCCTGCGCCGCAGGGCGCGGGGCATCCCGGCGGTCATCCTGCCTGCGCCGTCCCCCCTGTACGGACTGCTGCACGGAGTCGAGATACTGCTCTTCCAGCGGATAAATCGCAGACGGCAGAATCTTCGGTGCTTCGTCCTCGCGCGCATCAATGCGCCCGGCAATCCAGACCGCATGGTCTTCCTGTAACCAGTCGCCCGCCTGCTGCAGGACCGAGGAAAAGACCACCAGCTCCGCCGAACCGGTCAGATCTTCTACCGTGACATATGCCATCATGGTATTGTTCCTGGTCGTCTTGCGCTTGATCGATGTAATAACGCCCGCCAGAATGACATTCATCCCGTCACGGTATACCGGCGGCACAGTCTTATCTTCACCGGATAAATCCTGTTCAATGCGCCGGATGGTGGCACAGTCCGCCTGCTTCACCAGCTCGCGGTAATCGTCCATCGGGTGGCCGGACAGGTACAGGCCGGTTGTCTCCTTCTCCATCGAGAGCAGCTCGCGCATGGGCAGCTCCGGGATGTTCGGCAGCGCAATATGCTCGCGCTTCTGCTCCTCCTCTGCGCCCATGCCGAACAAATCCATCTGTCCTTCGACATTGCGGCGGCGCGCATTCGTGACCGCTGTCAGCACGCTGTCATAGACGCGCAGCAGCTGGCTGCGCCTATACCCCATCGAATCAAAGGCGCCCGACTGGATCAGCCCTTCGAGTGCGCGCCGGTTGAGGTCATTGGCATACATGCGCTCACAGAAATCCTCGAACGATTCAAACGCGCCGCCCGCAGCGCGCTCCTGTTCGAGCGCCTTCAGGAAGGTGCGGCCGACATTGCGCACTGCCGCCAGACCAAAGCGGATATTGCCGTCCGCGACGGTAAAACCCTCACATGACTGGTTGATGTCCGGCGGCAGCACGGTCAGGCCCATGCTGCGGCATGCGCCGATGTATTCCGACACCTTTGCGGACGAATCCAGCACGCTGGTCAGCAGCGCCGCCATGTATTCCTGCGGATAATGGCACTTCATGTAGGCGGTCTGATAGGATACGACCGCATAGCACACCGCGTGCGCCTTGTTGAACGCATAGTTTGCAAAATCCATGATTTCATCAAAAATGGATTCCGCTGTCTTTTCATCGACGCCGCGCTTGATCGCGCCGTCAATGCCCAGCTCTTCATTGCCATAGATGAAGTTGGTGCGTTCCTTCGCGAGCTCCTTCATCTTCTTTTTGGACATCGCGCGGCGCACCATGTCCGCCTTGCCGAGCGAATAGCCCGCCAGCACGCGGAATACTTCCATGACCTGTTCCTGATAGACCATGCAGCCATACGTGACCGACAGAATGTCCTTCAAAAGCGGGTGCTTGTATTTGACCTGCGACGGGTCATGCTTGCACGCGATGTAACGCGGGATGGACTGCATCGGCCCCGGACGGTACAGCGCCACGACTGCCGTGATATCTTCAATTGAGTGCGGCTTGAGTCCGGTGACGACGTTGGTGATGCCCGCGCTTTCGAGCTGGAACACGCCGGATGTCTTACCCTGTGCCAGCATGGCATAGGTCGCGTCGTCGTTCAGTGAAATGTCGTTCAACCGGAACTCCGGGTGCGCGCGCTGCACCATCTTCTCCGCGTCGGAGAGCACGGTCAGGTTGCGCAAACCGAGAAAATCCATCTTGAGCAGGCCGAGCTCTTCCAGCGTGGTCATGATATACTGTGTGACCATGTTGCCGTCATTCGCCGCGAGCGGCACATAGTGGTCGACCGGCTCATTGGTGATGACGACACCTGCTGCATGGGTGGATGCATGGCGCGGCATGCCTTCCAGGCTGCGCGCCGTGTCAATCAGGCGGTGCACGGTCTCGTCGTTCTCGTACATCTGCCGCAGCTGGTCGGAGGCGGCAAGCGCCTTGTCCAGCGTGATGTGCAGCTCATTCGGCACGAGCTTGGCGACGACATCCACATCGCCGTAAGGGATATTCAATGCGCGCCCGACGTCGCGGATGGCATTGCGCGCCGCCATCGTACCGAACGTGACAATCTGCGCCACATGGTCGGCGCCGTATTTATTCGTGACGTATTCAATGACCTCCTGCCGGCGCTCATAGCAGAAATCCACGTCGATATCCGGCATGCTGACGCGCTCCGGATTGAGGAAGCGTTCAAAGTACAGCGAATACTGGATCGGATCGAGCGTCGTGATATCCAGACAGTAAGCCACCATGGAGCCTGCTGCCGAGCCGCGTCCCGGCCCGACCGGGATATCATGCGTCTTGGCGAAGTGGATGAAATCCCAGACGATCAGAAAATAATCGACAAAGCCCATGCGGGCAATCATATCCAGCTCATATTCCAGACGCGCGCGTTTCTCGCTGTCATTCGGGTCATAGCGCTGGTTGAAGCCCTCCATGCACAGCTTGTGCAAATATTCCTGTGCGGTGTAGCCTGCCGGAACATCGAACGACGGCAGGTGATATTCTCCGAACGTGAAGTCCAGATTGCACCGCTCCGCAATTTTTGCCGTGTTGGCAATTGCCTCCGGGTGCTCCGGGAACAACGCCGCCATCTCCTCCTCGCTCTTGAGATAAAATTCCTCTGTCTCAAAGCGCATGCGGTCGATGTCGTCCACCGTCTTGCCCGTCTGGATACACATGAGGACATCCTGTAATTTGGCGTCCTCGCGCCGGGTATAGTGCGCGTCGTTGGTCACGACCAGCGGAATGCCTGTCTCCTCCGCGATTTTGAGCACGCCGCGGTTGACGTCCACCTGCTCGCGCAGGCCGTGGTCCTGAATCTCCAGATAAAAATTATCTTCTCCGAAGATGTCGCGGTATTCCAGCGCCATCTCCTTTGCCGCCGCATAATTCTGCTGTAAAATCAGCGACGGCACTGCACCCGCCAGACAGGCGGACAGTGCAATCAACCCGCCGGAATGCTGCCGCAGCAAGTCGAGATCAACGCGCGGGCGGTTGTAAAAGCCCTCGGAAAACGACAGGCTGACCATATGGATGAGGTTTTTATAGCCCTCTTCATTTTTGCACAGCAAAACAAGGTGATACGGGTTGTTGTCCATCCCGTGCACCTTGTCATGGCGCGTGCGGCGCGCGACATAGACCTCACAGCCGATGATCGGCTTGATGCCCGCCGCCTTCGCCGCACGGTAAAAATCAATGACGCCATACATGACACCGTGGTCTGTAATGGCAATGGCATCCTGCCCAATCGCCTTCACATGCTCCATCATGGTGGAGATGCGGTTGGCGCCGTCGAGCAGGCTGAATTCGGTGTGTACGTGCAGATGCACAAAGCTCATGTTTGCTCCTCCTCCGCCGCTGCGCGCGCAATCGACACAATGCGGCGCATGCGGTGGCTCAGTCCCGGCTTGGAAATCGGCGGGTCAAGCCGCGCCGCCAGCTCCGACAGGCTCGCTGTCGGGTCGTCCAGCCGCAGACGGATGGTTTCATGCAGTGCGTCCGGGAAAATCTCCCAGCTGCACTGATCCAGTGCGCGCCGGATGACGGCAATCTGTTCCGCTGCCGCATTGGACGCCTTGATGACATTTGCAGCTTCACAGTTGACCTGGCGGTTAATCTGGTTGCGCAGCTGTTTTTCCACCTTGGCCTCCATCATGCACAGCGCCGCATGCGGCGCGCCGATCAGCGTGAGGAAATCCTCCGCGCCTGCCGTGTCCTTCCAGTACAGCAGGGAGGCCGATTTGCGCATCGCCAGCTTGGGCGACAGTTCCATGTCCAGCATCAGGCTCATGACCTCGCGGCACAGCGTATGGTGCGGCGTGGTCAGCTCGAGATGCGTCTTTTTGTCCGGGCTTGCGACCGTGCCCGCCGCGAGGAAAATCCCGCGCAGGAACGATGCCCGGCAGCAGTCCTCCTCAATCACATTGCGGTTGAGATGATAGGACAGGTGGTATTTCAGGTCGTAGCCGAGCGCAGAAAAAATGCGCCCCAGCTGCGCCTCATCGGTGATTTTAATGGCATAGCGTCCGCCTGCGCCCGCCTCCGGCAGTTTTACCGTCACGCCGAATGCACGCGCCATCAACGGCGGGATGCGGCGTGCCAGCGGTTCACAGCTTGTCACGATACAGATTTCCGTATGGGAAAAGGTGTGCGCATACAGCAGGATGCCGTAAGCCTCCGCTACGGCACAGCACATGCGGCTGACCGGGATGCGGCACAACTCCGCCTTTGTCTCCGAAGAAAATGACACCGCAATCCCTCCTCAAATCTTTCCCGGCTCGGTCTCCTGCGCCAGCAGGTCATATGCGCCATATATGCCCTCGCGCGCACCGCAGCACTGTCCAAACGTATGGATGACCGCCTGTGCCAGCAGCGCGGGATCATGCCGCGCAAACTGGCTGCCGCTTG
>CALYTA010000106.1 GCA_945486175.1 uncultured Clostridia bacterium
ATTCCGGGCCGTGTGTCGAGCCTGAATAATCATACGTTTACCAGATGCACAAGCCTGACAAACGTAACGTTTGAAAACGGAGTGAGCAATATCGGAGACAGCATGTTTTTAAACTGTACGAGTCTGACAAGTGTGGAGATTCCGGACAGTGTGACCACCATCGGCAGGGAGGCGTTTGAAAAATGCACCAGTTTGACGAGCGTGACAATCCCCAACAGAGTGACGGGCATCAGCATGTATACGTTTTCCGGGTGCACCGGTCTGGCAAGCGTGACGATTCCGGACAGTGTGACGACCATCGGTGATTCTGCGTTTTACAGCTGCGACAGCCTGGCGGATGTCTATTACCGCGGCAGTGAGGAGCAGTGGGCTGCGATTACGATCGACAGTTCCAACGATCCGCTGACCTCCGCGACCATCCACTACAACAGCTGACCCACAAAAAAACCTCCCGCGGGCGTTTCGCCCTGCGGGAGGTTTCGCTGTTTTCAGATTGTTGTTTACAGCCTCAGCATGCGCGCCAGCTTGGACAGCGGCTGCGGCTGGAGGGAGAACTTCGCCTGAAGACCGAGTGCGAGCGCGTTGAAATCGTCCTCACTGCCGCCCTTGAGCTCCAGCTCCATCTCGCAGATCGGGCTGATACGGCCGCGGTGCGTGATCTTGCCGGTGTCGAATGCCAGCTCACACGTGCAGCCCTCATAAGCGAGCTGGAATGTGCGGCGCGTGAAGATCGTGCGGCCCAGCTCAATCAGGTCGGATTTGAGGATTTCGTCGCAGAACTCCTGCGGCGCGCCGACCGACGGCAGGTTGAGCATGCCGCTGCGTACATCCGGCGCATAGCATTCGTATTCCTCGCGCGCCTTGAATGCGCCGTCAAAGCCCTCCTGTGGGGCGAGCTTGAGGCAGACGACACACTCGCCGTCCTCGCGGCGCAGGCGCAGGCCGCCGCGTACCTTCGCAAGCTGGCCGTCAAAGGTGTCGTAATAAATTGCTTCCATTTCGGTTGTGCCGGTGGATTTCACCAGCGGTTTGACCGCGTCGCTCTCCGCAATGCGGTCGAAATCGGCAGGATTGGTAATCTGCCATTTGAATTCGCGTTCCATGACAAAGCTCCTTTCATGTGTGCAGGAATGCGCGTCAGCGAATCTGTCCTTCTCCATAGATGATGTATTTGCTGGACGTCAGCTCCTTCAGACCCATCGGACCGCGTGCATGCAGCTTCTGGGTGGAAATGCCGATTTCTGCGCCGAAACCAAATTCTCCGCCGTCGGTGAATCGGGTAGACGCGTTGACATAAACCGCCGCTGCATCGACCCGGTTAAGAAACTTCTGTGCCGCAAAGTAATCGTGCGTCACGATGCTCTCGGAGTGTCCGGTGTTGTAGCGGTTGATGTGGTCAATGGCTGCATCGACCGAATCCACGATTTTGCAGGAAATCTCATAATCGAGGTATTCCGTGCCGTAATCCTCTTCGGTTGCGGGGACAATGCCGGGCAGGATGGCACAGGTATCCGGGCAGCCGTGCCAGACGACATTGTGCGCGTCCAGGCGCTGTTTTGCCAGCGGCAGGAACTGCTCCGCGATATCGCGGTGTACGAGCAGGCTCTCCGCTGCATTGCAGACGGAAACGCGCTGGCACTTGGCGTTTTCGAGGATATCCGCCGCCATGCTGAGGTCGGCACTTGCATCGACATAAATATGGCAGTTGCCGACGCCGGTTTCGATGACCGGGACGGTAGCGTTGTGCACGACCGCCTGAATCAGGCGCGCGCCGCCGCGCGGAATGAGCACATCGATCAGGCCGTTTGCCTGCATCATGACATTCGCGCCCTCATGTGTCGTGTCCTCGACGAGGTTCAGGATATCCGGCGACAGGCCGCAGGAGGCAACCGCATTGCGCATGATGTCCATGAGGCACTGGTTGGAGCGGAAGGCTTCCTTGCCGCCGCGCAGCACGCAGGCAGAGCCCGCTTTAAAGCACAGCGCGGCCGCATCGACCGTGACATTCGGGCGCGATTCATAAATGATGCCGATGACGCCCATCGGCACGCGCTTTTTGCCGATCTTCAGGCCGCCCGGCGTGACCTTCATTTCAGTCACCTCGCCGACCGGGTCGGGCAGGGCAGCAACCTGGCGGCAGCCCTCTGCGACGCCGTCAATGCGGTCATCGCCCAGCGTCAGGCGGTCGATCAGGCCTTCATTTAAGCCGTTTTTGCGTCCGGATTCGATATCCAGCGCATTAGCGGCCTTGATGTCCGCGCGGTGCGCCTGCAATGCGTCCGCAATGGCGAGCAGGACGCGGTTTTTTTCATTTGTACCGAGCGCGCCGATCTCGTGTTTGGCAGCGGCGGCGCGGCGGCAGGTATCGAGTACAGAGGTCATGGTACCATCCTTTCTCAGTCCTTGTCCGGGGCTTCAGGCGGCAGGAACAGCGTTCCGGCAAGCCGTCCCTGGGTAATTTCATACAGTGTTTCCGGCTTTGCGCCGTTGATGACGAACATCGGGATGCCGCGCTCCATGCACAGCTCGGCGGCGCCCAGCTTGGTCGCCATGCCGCCGGTGCCGTTTTCCGTGCCTGCACCGCCCGCGATGCCGCGCAGCTCGTCAGTGATTTTGTGGACGACGGGGATCAGGCGGGCTTCCGGGTTTTCGCGCGGGTCATCGTCAAACAGGCCGTCCATATCGGTCAGGATGACCAGCAGGTCGGCATGCGACACGCGTGCGACGACAGCGGCAAGGCGGTCGTTGTCACCGAATTCGATTTCCTCGACAGCGACGGTGTCATTTTCATTGACAATCGGCAGCGCGCCGGTTTCAAGCAGTGCATCGAACGTGTTGTGCACGTTGAGGCGGCGGCGCTCATCCTCGGTGTCATCTGTCGTGAGCAGGATCTGGGCGGTGGAGATGCCGTATTCTGCAAAAATTTTGTCATACACGTGCATCAGCTCGCACTGGCCGACTGCGGCGGCAGCCTGCTTCATGCGCAGCGTGGTGGGGCGTTCCGGAAGGCGCAGCTTGGATGCGCCGACGCCGATGGCGCCGGACGAAACGAGCATCATATCATAACCGCGGTTGTGCAGGTCTGCAATGCAGCGGACGAGGCGTTCAATGCCGCGGATGTTCAGCTTTCCGGTCGGATAGGTGAGCGTCGAGGTGCCGACCTTGACCACGATGCGGCGCACCTGGCTCAGATTCATCATAATGGCGGGGTCTCCTTTTTGCGCCGCGGATGCGGCGGAAATTTGTTTTGTTTTCCCCATTTTAGCATGAAAAAGCGCCGGATACAATTTCTTTTCTGTTTGTTTTTCTGTGCAGGATGCACACAGCGGCGGCGCAATCTGCCATTGCTGCGCATTCAGTGCAAAAAAAGCGCGGTTTCTGCAACAAACTGTTAACAAAACAGCGGGGACTGTGATATAATACCCGTGTATGAAGAAATCCGCCCGCGGCAGCGGCTGTGAGAGCGGACAACTGGAGGCAGGGATTCATGAAAAACAGAGTCGAAGTCGTCATTGCAGGCAACCGGTTCACAATGACCGGTGAACAGGATGAGGAATATATGACCAAGATCGCCGCGCTGGTGGACAACCGCGTGTGCAAGATCCGGGAGAACGGTGCAAATATGATGCAGGCGCTCACGCTGGCAGCCTGTGACATGGCGGACAACTATGTACAGGCCGTGCAGGGTGCGGAAAACCTGCGCACGCAGATTTCCGGTTATCTGACGGAAAACAAGAGCCTGACGCAGGAGCTGGCAGACGCGCATGAGGAAATCAGCAGCCTCGAAAAGAGCGCGGCGGAGCGCGCGGAGGAAATGGCAGCGGTCAACCAGTTCAAGGACCGCATTGCCGAGCTGGAAGCCCAGGTCGAAGCGGCGGAAAAGAACAAGGTGCGCATTGCCGAGCTGGAGAATAAGCTGGGTGAGACACAGAAGCGCATGCAGGCTGCACAGAGTGAGGCGGAAGCGCGCACCCGCCGTGTCAGTGAGCTGGAGCAGCAGCTGACCGATGCGGACAAGCGCCATCAGACCGACCTCGAGCAGGCGGAGCGCACGCAGCGCGAGCTGCGTGAGGTGCGCGAAAAGGCGGCGGAGTGCGACAAGATGCAGCGCCGCATTGAGGAGCTGGAAAAGGAACTGGCGTCTACGGAGCGCCAGCTCAATGACCTGCGCTCCCGCCTGTCGCGCCTGCTCAAGTGACACAGCAGACCCGTTTGCCGGAGCTGCTTGCCCCGGCGGGCTCAATGGACGCGGTGCGCGCTGCCGTACAAAACGGCGCGACAGCGGTCTATCTGGGCTTTGGAACCTTTAACGCGCGGCGCGGCGCGAAAAACTTTACTGCGGACGGGATGCGGCAAGCGCTGGCATACTGCCGCCTGCACGGCGTGAAAACCAATGTCACGGTCAATACGCTGGTTTCCGACCGCGAAATCCCTGCACTGCTGCGCGACGTCCGCCTGCTGCTGGAGGCGGGTGCCGACGCGCTGATTGTACAGGATCTGGGCGCAGCGCGCTGCATCCGGGAACACTTCCCCGACGCGGTGCTGCATGCCTCGACACAGATGACTGTGCATTCGCTCGCGGGTGCACGTGCGGCGAAGGAGCTGGGCTTTTCGCGCGTCGTGCTGTCGCGCGAGCTGCCGCTGGAAGAGATCCGGTATATCACGGCGCACGCCGGTGTGGAAACAGAAGTGTTTGTGCACGGCGCGCTGTGCATGTGCTATTCCGGCCAGTGTG
>CALYTA010000107.1 GCA_945486175.1 uncultured Clostridia bacterium
CTATGCGGCACACGCGCGCCGCATAATCGGTCGGTTCCGGATTGGGCGGCAGCAGCCTGTCCTGCACGGTGCGCCAGGTCCGGTCAGGCACAAGCACAAAGCAGACCGATGCGACAAAGCATTCATACAGGCCAGACAGATACGCCTCCTGCCCGCCGAACAGATTGACCGCCGCATGGGTCAGTACAAATACAATCGCATACACCACGCGTCCGGAGCGCTGGAAAAAGCCCGCTATCATGCCTGCAATGGCATAGACGCCCGCATAATACATTCCCGCGCCGTCTGCCGCGTCCATCGCAATTCCGATGCCGACACCGCATGCCGAGCCATACGAAAAGCCTCCCATATAGCCGACCGCCATGACGAGCAGCAATGCCGCAATGCGCGCCGGACAGATCAGGTCGACCACCTGAAACGGATAGGCCGCCATCAGCACGGTCGCCGCGAGCACCAGCATACCGCCAAAGCGGATGACCTGCGGCCGCCCGCGCGCGGTATCCAGCGCGGCCTCATAAAAGTACGCCGCACCGGCTGCCAGCACAATGCGGCAGGCAAACAAGGTAACCGCCTGCCAGTCCCACGCCTCGCCGATGAGGAAAATACAGCCGGTCACGCCGACTGAGCCCGCTGCGCACGCCGGGAAAAACCACCGGCTCGCCGCCACGCCGACACCGGAAAATACTGTCGCCGCTGTCAGCACAATGAGTGCCGCGCCCGCATACTGTACGCCTTCCGCGCCGGGGTTCGACAGCAGATAACCCGCAAATGTACCGAGGACTGCGGCAAAGCCGTTCCCCGTGCGGCAGGCCGCCGCTACAAACGCCACACCGAATGGCGAGCCGACACCTGCCGCCTCCGCACACGACAGCACACCTGCCGCCGCAAAATATAGAAAGGGCAGTCCGGCACGGCGCGCACGCGCGCCTCCTGCCGTTTTCTGCCGCTGTATGTTTCGTTTTTCCAACATATATCTCTGCGCCTCCTGTTCCGTATCTATAGTATAGAGAACCGCAGATGAAAAATTTGCCGAAACGATAGGGAGATTGCAGAGAATTCCTGCCAGAAAAAAGAATCCCGCCGAAACGTCTCCTGTGCGTTTTGACGGAATTCCTGATTCATTGTTTACAGCCGTGCTGTTTTTTCCATGCCTTGATCTGTTCCAGACGAGCTTTGTATTTCGCTTCCACGCCCTGTTCGGTCGGGCGGTAATATTCTTTTCCCAGCAGGGAATCCGGCAGGCACTGCATATCGGTCAGCTTGTCCTCCGTATTGTGCGCATACTGATACCCCTTGCCGTATTCCAGCTCCTTCATCAGTTTGGTCGGTGCATTGCGGATAACCAGCGGCACCGGCTCCGCGAGCTGGGTCAGCGCATCCTTCTTCGCAGCCTCATACGCCATATACAGCGCATTCGACTTGGGCGCCATCGACATATATACAACCGCCTGTGTCAGATTGACCGAGCACTCCGGCATGCCGATGAAATGGCACGCCTGGTACGCCGCGACCGCGATTTCCAGCGCACGCGGGTCGGCAATGCCGACATCCTCGCTGGCAAAGCGGATGACACGCCGCGCGACATACAACGGATCCTCGCCCGCTTCCAGCATGCGCGCCAGCCAATACACCGCCGCATCCGGGTCGGAATTGCGCATCGACTTGTGCAGTGCGGAAATCAGATTATAATGTTCCTCGCCCTTTTTGTCATACAGAAGTGACTTTTTGGACAGGCACTGCGCCAGTGTGTCCTCCGTCACCGTCACCGTATCGCCGTCCGTATCGCCGTTGAGCACGACCATTTCCAGCGTGGACAGCGCGCTGCGGGCATCGCCGTTTGCAAAATTCGCGATCAGCTCCAGCATATCGCGGGAAATCACAACCTTCTGCCCGCCGAAGCCGCTCGGGTCGTGCAGCGCACGCGACAGCAGTGCGGTCAAATCCTCCGCCGCCAGCGCCTGCAATACAAATACCTTGCAGCGCGACAGCAATGCGCCATTGACCTCAAACGATGGATTTTCCGTCGTCGCACCGATGAGCACAATGCTGCCCTTTTCGACGAACGGCAGAAAGGCATCCTGCTGTGCCTTGTTGAAGCGGTGAATCTCGTCCACAAAGACAATTGTGCGGTCGCCAAACCGGCGGTTGTCCTCTGCACGCTGCATGACCTGCCGGATCTCCTTGATTCCGCTGGTCACGGCGGAAAAATCGATAAAGGACGCGCGCGTGCGCTGGGCGATAATGCGCGCCAGTGTCGTCTTGCCGACACCCGGCGGGCCCCAGAAAATCATGGAGGAAATGCGGTCGCTTTCAATCAGACGGCGCAGCACCTTGCCCTCTCCGAGCAAATGCGCCTGTCCGACAAATTCCTCCAGCGTGCGCGGGCGCAGGCGCGCCGCCAGCGGCTGCAAATCATCCCCGCCGAATAGTGTCTGCTGTTCCATGGCCTTCCCCTCCGTTCACCGGCATCCATCCGTATGAAAAACAAAAACCACCCTGATTTCTCAGAGTGGTTTTTCTGGTGGAAGTTACAGGGCTCGAACCTGTGACCCTCTGCTTGTAAGGCAGATGCTCTCCCAGCTGAGCTAAACTTCCGTTGGTGACCCGTACGAGAATCGAACTCGTGTTACCGCCGTGAAAGGGCGGTGTCTTAACCGCTTGACCAACGGGCCAAAATGGTAGCGGTAATTGGACTTGAACCAATGACCTTCCGGGTATGAACCGGACGCTCTAGCCAACTAAGCTATACCGCCATATCATCGCCGCCCTCTCACGAGGCTTTCGTTTTTCGTCCCTCGTCAGATGACGATGATTATTATATCTTCTGAAGCGCCAAATGTCAACACTTTTTTCAAAAAACTTTTTTGTTTTTTTCCGTATCATGTTTTCACACGATTTTGGGCTTAAAAGCCCATCTTCCGTGCCGGAAACGGCGGAACCACATACGCATCGATCAGATCCTCAATGCGGCGCCGGCCATCGACCTCATCCCAGAGTGCCTCATAACCGCGGCGGTACAGCTCCCCGCGCGTCATTGTAGTGACGTTTCCATCCTTGTCTTCCCCCGTGACTGATTTCGCAAGCGTCGTGCCCAGCTTCTCATTCAGTGCGTCCAGCTCCTCCTGTGACGCTGCGCTGTCGGTATCCTCTGCGCGCAATGCGGGGTTTGCCAGCGCCAGATCCTGCATGCGCTGGATATAGGCAAAATCCTCCGGATAGCGGCTGTCGAGAAATTCCTCGTACAACGCTTCATCCCAGCTGCGCTCCGCGCGCATTTCGTCCGCCGTCATCATAAAATACTCCCGGTTGACCCGCTGCCCCTGGTCGGGCACCGGGTCATCATAAGTACAGTCGATAAAATAGGTCTCTCCATACAGACGGACAGCATTCCACGCATGCGTCATGTCGTCGTCCTCGACATAATACACATCAATGCCTGCACCGTCGCACATCGCCTGAAAAGCGCGCGCATAGCCCGCACACACGGCGCGCCCGTCCTCTGACGCGCCCGCCGCCATCTGCACGCGGTCGCTGTCATCCTCCGCATAGATGCAATTGCGGATGAGCGTATCGTGAATCGCTTTGAGCTTGCCCGTGATGCTCTTTTCTCCGGCGGCAGCCTCTGCGCCTGCGGCGCGTGCAGCTTCCAGCCCGGCGTCCTGTTCAGCCTTTTTTTCAATTTCATAGGTCAGCGACAGGCAGCCGTTCTCATATGCCGCCGTGGACAGTGTGGACAGATATGGATTCTGCGCCTGAAGCAAATGGTACACCTGTTTTTCCTGAATGTCCGGGCTGTGGAACAGCAGCGTATCGTGCCCGTCGGCATAGGCCGCCGCCAGCTCGTCCGCCGCCTCCACGCTCGTTTTCGCCAGCGAGACATTCTCCTGTCCCGGTGCCTTGAGCTTCCACATGCCGAAAAAGGCTGCGACAATCAGGACAACCAGTATAATTTTTTTGTCTATTGCCTTCATTGCCGCCCTCCTTTCCGATCTATGTCCCGCTTATGCCTGATGCAGCGTCATGGCAACCCAGTCGCCCGACTGGTCGCGGCGGTCGAGCACAAAGCCCGCATCCAGCAGCGATTGCTGCACCTCGTCGGCACGCGGCGCGATGATGCCGGACACAATGAGCGTGCCCTCCTGTTTGAGCTTGTCCTGCAAAATATGCCGCATGCCCATGATGACGTCCGCGACAATGTTCGCCACAATGATATCATAGCCGCCGCCGATTTCCTCCGACAGCGCTTCGTCACCGATGACATCGCCGACATGCGTGCGCAGCGAAAAGCCGTTTTTCTCCGCATTTTCCGCCGCAATTTTGACTGCATGGGGGTCAATATCCACTGCCGCGATGTCCGACGCGCCCAGCATATATGCCGCGACCGACAGAATGCCGCTTCCGCAGCCCATGTCGAGCAGGCGGTCTCCCGGACGCACCAGCCGCTCCAGCTCGCAGATGCACAGCTGGGTGGTATTGTGCGTACCCGTGCCAAAGCTGGATGACGGGTCGATTTCCAGAATTCTGCGGCCCTCCTCCGGCTCGCAGTCCTCCCAGGACGGCTTGATGAGGAAGGTCTCGCCGACACGGAACGGCTTGAAATACTGCTTCCAGTTGTTTTCCCAGTCCTCCTGCCGGATGGACGCCAGCTCGGTCACACAGCGGCCGAACGCGTGCGCCCCATCGCGTGCGCGCAGTCCTGCCAGGCCCGCATTGACCTGCGCGAGCAGCTCCG
>CALYTA010000108.1 GCA_945486175.1 uncultured Clostridia bacterium
CTGATGGATCTGTGGCATTCCGGGCGGTATATCATCCCTGTTGGGCTGATGTTCCTGTTCCTGCTGCTGCTGTGCTATCTTGCACCGAACTGCATCATGAAAATACGCGATGCCCTGCCGGGCGCGGTGTTCACGCTGCTGGTGTGGATTGTCTGCACGATGATTTTTACGTTCTATATCAACAACATCAGCCGGTATGACGCGCTGTATGGTTCGCTCAGTGCGATCATGGTGCTCATGCTGTGGATGTATATGACGGGAATTATCCTGTTCCTGGGCTTTGAATTGAATTTTATCCTGATGAAACGCAGACACAGGAATTTTATCTGCAAGGGAAAGCCCTGGTATATCCGCCTGATGTCCCGCGCTGTCCGCAACCACCGGCAGAAGCGGAGAAAACAAAAAAACAACCGATGAAAGGAAGGTTATTACAATGAAAGTAGTTGCATTTAACGGCAGCCCGCGCAAGGGCGGCAATACGGAGATCTGTCTCAACCTGATCGGCGAAGAGCTGAACAAACAGGGCATTGAGCTGGAAATTGTTCAGGTCGGCAATAAGGTCAAGCCGTGCATGGCATGTAATTATTGCCTGAATACCGGCAGCGGATACTGTGCACAGAAGGACGATGAGGTCAATGCATGGATCGATAAAATGGTAGAAGCTGACGGCATCATCCTCGCATCCCCGGTCTATTACGGCGGCATTGCGGGCGGTATGAAGTGCTTCCTCGACCGTGCATTCTTTGCGGCAGGCAGCAAGCTGCATCACAAGGTCGGCGCGGCAGTTGTCACGCTGCGCCGTTCGGGCGGCCTGGAAACCTACCAGCAGCTCAATGCGTACATGAATACGATGGAAATGGTTATGGCGACCTCGGATTACTGGCAGGCGGCGCACGGCCTGAACAAGGGCGATGTCATGCAGGACACCGAAGGCGTTGAGGTTATGCAGAAGCTCGGCCGCAACATCGCATGGCTGCTGAAGCTCATCGAAAACGGCAAGGGTGTCGTCGATCCTCCGGTTACCGGCCAGCGCACGATGACAAATTTTGTCCGCTAAAATGGGCCGTGTCGGGGTAATTTTTGGTGCTTTTGTGGAAAATTTCATGGTGTCCAAAAAAATAAGACAATCCCTTTGACAAAACAGAACACTATGATATAATGAAGCCAACGAAATACAATCCGGCTTTTCGTCACCCATACAGCCGGAGTCGCATGATACTTAAGGAGGTCTATTGAAATGACAAGATCCATTCGCGTAAAGAACACCGAGGATATTCAGAAGATTAACAAGATCGTTACCCAGTTCCCGTATGACATCTGGATTCACGGCAAGTCCGGTATGGTTGACGCAAAGTCCCTGCTCGGCATGTTCCTGCTCAGCCTGAACGAGCCGCTCAAGCTGGTTGTAGAGGATGACATCGACACCAGAAAGCTGTTCAAGGAACTGGAAGATTACCTGGACATCGAGGACGACGACTAATTTCTGTCTGTGACGGCGGAGCTTCGGCTCCGCTGTTTTTTTGCGCGCAAAAACGGGCGGTATCCACAAAAAAGGATACCGCCCGCGCGATTTGTGTCACAGGAACAGCTCATTTTGTTTTCGTTCGCCGCACAACGCGTTCAGTTTCTGCGCAAGGCCGGCCAGCATGTCCGGATTCACAGCGCGCGCGCTGTTCGGACAGACTGAGAGGCAGCGCATGCATGAAATGCATGCTGCGGCATCGGTTTCCGCAGGTTGATCCGCCGGAATTGCACCGACCGGGCACAGGGCAGCGCATTTGCCGCAGCCGTCACAGGCGGCAGGGTCAGCCTGCGGCTTGAGCGGGACGCCGCCGAAGGTGCGGTATGGGACATTGCCCGGCACTGCGAGCGGTTCGGGAACAAAACCGCTTTCCAGCCGCTCCCGGATTTTCGCGGCGAAGCCTGCGAGTTGTGCCGCGTCGGTGTCATCCGGCTGTCCGGCGGCAATCTCCCGAACAATAGAATGCTCCGCAAGGGCAGCGACTGCGGCAACCGGGCGGAAGCCTGCGGCTTCCAGTGTGTCACGCAGTTCGAGCAGGGTATCTTCAAACGCGCGGTTGCCATAGACTGCGCCGAGCACAGCGCGTGCACCGCTGCCGCGCAGCTGCCGCAGGCGTGAAACCGCGATATCCGGCACGCGTCCGCCATAGGCAGGCACAGCGATAACACAGATGTCATCGGCAGAGAATGCGATGGATGCGAAATCCAGCGTGCGGTCAGTCAGGTCGATGACGGTATGGGACGGGGCAAGCCCGTTTGCCAGCAGGTCGGCACATTTTTGCGTGCCGCCGGTCGGGCTGAAGGTGATGGTAAAAACAGTCATGATGAAAGCACCTCCGGTGTTATTTTCTGTACCGTTTTATTGTATCGCGCTGTGCGCCGCGCGTCAACCGGCGATGGAAAAAGGCATGGCCCGGAGGCCATGCCTTTGATTGTGTCTGTGTGTGTCCGCTTACGGGATAAGGCGGGACATGTCGCGCGGGAAGTACGCGGCCTCACGGATGTTCTTGAGGCCGAGCAGCTGCATGGTCAGACGCTCCAGGCCGATGCCCAGACCGCCATGCGGCGGCATGCCGTACTTGTGCAGCAGCAGGAACGATTCAAACAGGCTGACGTCCATATCGCGTGCGTTCAGCTTGTCCACCTGCTCCTGATAGTCGTTGATGCGCTGGCCGCCGGTCGTGATTTCCAGGCCGCGGAACAGCAGGTCGAAGCTCAGTGCGAGCGACGGATCAGACGGATCATCCTTTGCGTAGAACGGACGCTTTGCGGACGGGAAGTGGGTGACGAAAATAAATTCGCTGCCCAGCTCGTTCTTGGCGTAATCGCACAGCATCTGCTCCTCATCCGGGTTGAGGTCGAAGCGGTTCTTCGACTTGTGGCCGAACTTGTCCAGCATGATCTGCTTTGCGTCCTTGAAGGTGATGGACGGGATGGTGTCGATGGTCGGGATATCTGCCTTCAGCAGCTCCAGCTCCGGCTTGCAGTGTTCACGGATATAGTCCATGACATACTTGAGCATGCCGGTTTCCATCTCCATGACATCCTTCATCGAATCGATATAAGCCATCTCGAAGTCGAGACCGATATATTCGTTCAGATGGCGGGAGGTGGAGTGGCGCTCTGCACGGTAAACGCCGCCGATTTCAAAGACACGGCCGAATACACCTGCGAGGTACTGCTTGTAGAACTGCGGGGACTGTGCCAGATATGCCTTCTGGCCGAAGTAATCCAGCTTGAAGATGTTTGCGCCGCCCTCAGCGCCGGCAGCGACAATCTTCGGCGAGTTCATATGAACGAAGCCCTGGGACATCATATATTCCGCAAAGCCGTCGCACAGTGCGCCCTGAATGCGGAAAATTGCCTTCATGCGCGGATGGCGCAGCGTAACCGGGCGATATTCCAGATTGGTGTCCAGATTGATGCCCATATATTTCTTGCCCAGCGGTACCGGCATTTTGTCGTACGGCTTTGCAAGAACGGAAACAGCGGAAAGCTCGACCTCGAAGCCATTTTCTGCGCGCGGCTCCTCATGGACGGTGCCGGAGACCTCGACAACCATGCCGTCACGGATGTCAGACTTGGTGATGCCGTCCAGATCTTCCTTGAGCAGGCACTGGATCAGGCCGCGGTCGACGCGGACGATGACGAAGGCGAAGTCGGACATGTCGCGCACACGATGTACCGTGCCGCGGAACGTAACCGATTCACCGATATGTGCGGCGCAGAGCTCAACTGCATCCACATACGGCTTGGGAAGGGAAATAGATTCCATAGTTAGTCCTCTCTATTCTTGTTTCCGGGCTTCCCGGCATGGGACAGCACGGAATCAGTAGTAAAAACGAATGTCATACTTTACTATTATAATGAATGACCGGCGATGAATCAAGCATGCCGCATAAAAAAGTTAGAAATTCTGTGAGAATTACACACAATCCGCGCCGTATTTCGCGCGCAGCCAGGCAATCAGAACAGGTGTGCGCATGTCGATATCCTCGCGGGAGATACCGCGCAGGCAGGTGATGCGGTCAGCGAGCGTGTCCGAACCGGTGACAAGGCAGTAGCCGGTAGAATTTTCAGCGCAGATGCGCACAGGCATCGGCGACCATGCAAGGCCATAACCGGCGGTACGGTGCTCAAATGCCGCCTGCTGTTCGGCATACAGCGCGCTTCCGGTGCCTGTATTTGATACCTCCATACAGCGGATATCCAGCCGCAGGGTTTTCGCCAGCGGGAGCGCAGCAGCAAGGCGTGCATCAGGGTCATGCGGCAGCCATTCGGCATCATCCGGAAATTCTGTTTCAATGACGGCGAGCGCTGTGCGAGCGCACTGGATGTCATCCGGCGGCAGTATGGTGAGCGGATATTCTTCTCCGATCTGCACCAGCACGTCGGACAGCGGCATGCCGCACGGCACAAGAGTGGCGGCATGCCGCTCCAGAAGGCAGTCGACGAGGTCTGCGGTTTCGCTGTCAATGCGTTTGTCTGTCAAAGCGTCAAAATAATCCATTGCTTGTCCCTCCGAGTGTCAGTATAGCAGAAAATGCACCGGATAGGAAGGGGAGGCCGCGTTGACATTGCAGGAACGGTGTGCTATCATTTTCGTGAAAACGCACGGGGAGTATCCTTGTGCGCAGTTTTTCTGAACAGCTGCAGAACATGCAGAGAAAAGCGGCTGTTTTACAGACATGT
>CALYTA010000109.1 GCA_945486175.1 uncultured Clostridia bacterium
GCGAGGAATGCGGCTGCGGACATGACCACGGGCATGAGCATCACCACCACGAACACGGCGAGGAATGCGGCTGCGGGCATGACCACGAGCACGAGCATCACCACCACGAACACGGCGAGGAATGCGGCTGCGGACATGACCACGGGCATGAGCATCACCACCACGAACATGATGAGGAGTGCGGTTGCGGACATGACCACGGGCACGAGCATCACCACCACGAACATGATGAGGAATGCGGCTGCGGGCATGACCATGAGCACGAACACCACCACGATGATGACGATGACCTGCCGCTCAAAAAATCCGGCACAGTCGGTGGAACGACAGTAACCTATACAATTGAAAATCTCGACTGTGCCAACTGCGGCGCGAAGATTGAACGCCGCATTCAGGCGATGGACGGTGTGTCCGATGCCGTGCTGACGTTTGCCACCAAGCAGCTGCGTGTCACTGCGCCGAACCATGACGGCCTGGCGGAGCGCATGGTACAGACAGCGCGTGCAATTGAACCGGATGTCCAAATCCTTGCGCCGCAGAAGGCGAAGAAAACGGCGAAATCAGATGACAGCGAAAAGAAAGAAGAGCGCAGGGAAATCATGGAACTGGTGATCGGCGCAATCTGCATGGCACTTGGACTTGCGCTGAAATCGGTCTCGATGCCTGCCACTTTTGTGATCTGTGCGGTCGGCTATATCATCCTTGGTCGTGAGATTGTCTGGACTGCGGTGCGCAACCTGTTCAGCGGACATGTATTTGATGAAAACTTCCTGATGACTATCGCGACACTCGGCGCGTTTGTCATTGGAGACTATCCCGAAGCGGTCGGTGTTATGCTGTTCTTCCGCATCGGTGAGCTGTTTGAGCACCGTGCGGTGGAAAAGAGCCGGTCGCAGATTATGGAAGCGGTTGACCTGCGTCCGGAAACCGTACAGCTGGAAAGCGGCGGCATTGTAGAGACCATTCCGGCGGAAGAAGCCGAGGTGGGAGACATTCTGGTTGTCCGTCCGGGCGACCGCGTCCCGCTGGACGGCGCAGTCATCGAAGGCGAGAGCTTTCTTGATACATCCGCCGTCACGGGTGAGCCTGTCCCTGTCCGCGTCACAGCCGGTGATGCACTGGTCAGCGGCTGGGTCAACACCTCCGGTTTGCTGCGCATGCGCGTCGAAAAGCCGCTGTCCGAATCAATGGTAACGCGCATTTTGGATGCCGTTGAAAACGCGGCAGCAAGCAAGCCGAAGATTGACCGGTTTATCACACGCTTTTCGCGTATCTATACACCGATTGTTGTCGCTGTTGCGGCGCTGACGGCAATCATCCCGTCGATCATCACCGGGGACTGGAACCATTGGGTTTACACCGCGCTGACCTTCCTGGTCATCAGCTGTCCATGCGCACTGGTGCTCAGTGTCCCGCTGGCCTTTTTCTCCGGTATCGGCACGGCGTCCCGCAGAGGTATCCTGTTCAAGGGCGGTGCATCGCTGGAAGCACTGGCGGCAATCAAAGCGGCCGCACTGGACAAGACCGGCACGATCACCAGAGGTACGTTTACCGTCACAGCAATTGAACCTGGGAAGGATATCAGTGCCGACCAGCTGCTCAGACTGGCGGCATGCTGTGAGCAGAATTCCACGCATCCGATTGCGGCAAGCATTGCAGCCGCTGCTGCGGAGCGCGGCATTACACTGCAAACCCTGCATGAGGTAGAGGAAATTGCCGGACACGGTGTGCGCGCTGTTGTCGATGACAGCACGGTGCTGTGCGGCAACCGCAAGCTGATGGAGCAGAACGGCATTTCGCTGCCGGAACTGTCTGCAGCAGGCGGCGCAACGGTTGTCTATGTCGCATGCGGCGGACAGTTTGCCGGACGGCTGCTGATTTCCGACACCATCAAGGACGACGCGAAACAGGCGATTGCAGAGATGAAGCGCCTTGGCGTCACATCGGCGATGCTGACCGGTGACAGTGCGGAGAGTGCGGATGCAATTGCCGCACAGACCGGCATTGACGCAGTATATGCGCACCTGCTGCCGGAGAATAAGCTGGAGCGCCTGCGCGAGATCCGTGAAAAATACGGCCCGGTTCTGTTCGTCGGCGATGGCATCAATGACGCGCCGGTACTGGCGGGCGCGGATGTCGGTGCGGCGATGGGAAGCGGCGCAGATGCGGCAATTGAAGCGGCAGATGTGGTCTTCCTGACAGGCGAGCTGTCTGCCGTGCCGCAGGCGGTTGCGCTGGCGAAGCAGACGGCGCGCGTATCCAAGCAGAACATCGTGTTTGCGCTTGCCATCAAGCTGGCGGTCATGGTGCTCGGCCTGCTGGGCATCGCGTCGATGTGGCTGGCGGTGTTCGCAGACACCGGCGTCGCCATGCTGTGCGTGCTCAACTCGATCCGCCTGCTGTATAAAAAATAAAACAGACAGGACAACAGCCGGACTGCCGGGAGAACATCCCAGCGGTTCGGCTGTTTTGCGTTTGCAGGTTTAATTCTGGTGCCGGACGATGGAATATTCATCGCCGGGGCGGTAATACGGGCAGTTGTCGAAGGTATCCTGGATGAAATGTCGCATTTCATCCTCGTCCAGATCCTGCTCGCAGACGGAATAGCAAAATTCCTCGTCATAGGTAAAATACATGCAGTCGTCACATTTCGACATGAAGCAATCAGACTCCTTTGTTGCCGGTAAATAAAATAGTTATGTTTTTCGGAACACCCAGTTGCACTGGATGAAATAGCTGGCAAAGAACAGCGCGGTATCCACGACAATTTTGATGAGCGTGAGCGGCAGGGGCAGGAAGGACAGCAGCCATACCAGCCCGCCGCTGGCGAGCATCTGGCACAGGAACAGTGTCAGATAGCGCACACCCTGTGCCCGCCAGTCATCCTGTGTGCTGGAAAAGCTCCAGTTGCGGTTGAGCGTGAAGTTGAATATGCCGGAGCATACGCGCGCCCCGGCAGTCGCACCGAAGATGGCACGCGCCGTGCGGGCACGGAACAGATGGGAGAACAGCGCAAACAGGACAATGTCCACCACAAAGCTGCTCAGTGATGCGGCAGCAAAGCGCAGCGGCATCGCATAGATGCGTGCGGAATCCGCAATCGGACGGAAATGCGAGCTGCGGTTGTCATCCTCATAGATGGTCTCAATGGGGATGTAGTGCAGCGGAATGCCCTCGCGCGTTGCGGTGAACAGGACATTCATTTCATATTCGTAGCGGCTGCCCGGGACGGACAGCGCGAAATCGAACAGGGCTGCGGGAATGCCGCGCAGGCCGGTCTGTGTATCCGGGCAGGAAATACCGGTGGAGAGCCGGAAAAACAGCGAGGAAAAGCGGTTGCCGAAGCGGCTGCGCAGGGGGACGGCCCCGGTGGAAAAATCGCGCGTGCCGAGCACGATGCTGTCCGGATGGGTCGTGACCTCCTGTGCCACGCGGAGAATGTCGCGCACGGCATGCTGCCCGTCACCGTCAGCGGTGACAAAGCCCTGAAGGCCGGGAAATTCGGTGCGTGCCGCGCGCAGACCGGTGCGCAGCGCCTCGCCCTTGCCGCGGTTGGCTTTGTGATGGATAACCACACAGCCCATCGCCACACAGCGGTCAAACTGTGTCTGTTCCGCGCTGCCGTCATCGATGACAACGATCTGTTCCGCGCCGGCCTGCCTGAGCTGTCCGATCAGCCGCACCAGTGCATCATCCGGGTCGAGCGAAGGGATGAGTATGGCGATGTTCATGAGCCCACCTCCGTCAGCCGTCAAACAGCGACATGAATTCGACGCGCGGGACGGTAAATGTCCGCCCGTTCAGATAAGCGAGCGAGCCAGCGTCCGTGGTAAAGTCGAAGCGCAGCTTGTAGGAGCACAGCGCCTGCGATTTGCGGTGGTATTTGCGGTTCATCTCATTCGTGCCGTACTTGCTGTCACCCAGCAGCGGGCGGCCCATGTGGGCGAACTGTGCGCGCAACTGGTGCGTGCGCCCGGTAATCAGGTCGCACTCGACGAGCGACAGCTCCGGCGTTTCCTTTATTACATGGTATTTCGTGACCGCTGTGCGCGCGCCGGGAACCGGATTGTCGTGCACGCTGACACGGTGTTCGTCCTCATGGCGCAGGATATAGTTCTGAATGCGGCCATCCTTCGGACGGACATGCCCGCAGGTGACGCACAGGTAGCTCTTGTGTATCTCCCGGTCGCGGATTTTCTGGTTCATGACGCGCAGTGCCTCAGCGGTCTTCGCCGCGATGACGATGCCGGAGGTGCCGCGGTCGATGCGGTTGCACAGCGATGGCGTGAAGGAAGCCGCGTCGTTTGGATTCCAGCGCCCATACTGGTAGAGGTACGCCTGAATGCGCGCGATCAGCGTGTCAGCTGTGCCGCTGTCGTCCTCGTGCACGACAAGTCCCGCAGGCTTGTTGACGAGCAGGATGTGGTCATCCTCATAGACGACCGCAATGTTGGGGCGGGCGGACAGATAGGCAGGCTGCTCCTTTTTTTTCGGCTTTCCGAAGAATTCGTCGTTGATATACAACTGTAAAAGATCGCCTTCCTGCAGGCGGTAGGCGAAATCCGTGCGCTTGCCGTTGATTTTGATGCGCTTGAGACGGATATATTTGTGCATCAGGCCGCCGGGCAGCAGCGGCACGGCCTTTTCCAGAAATTTATTCAGTCGCTGTCCGCTGTCATTTTTGGTGATTGTGAACTGTTTCACG
>CALYTA010000110.1 GCA_945486175.1 uncultured Clostridia bacterium
CCGATGCTTGTACCTCCGATATAATCGATGGGGGCGGCAAGACCGTCTATCTGTGCACGGCATCGGATTATTCCTTCCTCGAAGAGGACTGGAACGACTGGCGCTCGACCAATCTCATGCCGTGCGCGCTGTCCGAGGTGGACAAAATCACCGTCACGGAGGGCGGTGAGACGCACACCATCGATATCACGCACGTGGAATCGGATGAAAACGAAGAACAGGACGAGGACGACAACACCGCGACGCTGGACGGCGAAGACATGACAGATGATGCGCTCGAACAGTTCTTCCTCGCCATCACTTCGGTCAATTACACCCGCCTGGTGGATGACCCGCAGGATGCGGAGGCATCCGCGACGGTCACGCTCACCATGAACGACGGTTCGACGCGCTCACTCGCCTTCACCAAGGGCGGCTCGCGCGAATATCTCGTCAGTGTAAATGGCGGGGCATATGCCTACGGCGTCCCGCAGGACGATTTAACCAGCATTCTCAATGCGCTCACCACCGGCGCATAAAAATCTCTCTATACAGCCGAAGCCGCACAGGACGGGGGATGTCCTGTGCGGCTTCACTTATTTCAGAGAAAAGAGAAAGAATATGCTTTTATTTCGCGTACTGGCGTTCAAATTCGTCCATCGACGCCATGACCGCGCCCTTGTGCGCGACGGTCAGCGCCGCATATTTTGCGGAAAAGTCGAGGTATTCGCCCAGCGTTTCCTCGGACAGTGCGGCGAGGTCATCCAGCTCCACCTTGTCGCGCACCAGCTGGAACAGGAACGAACCCGCGAACGAATCGCCCGCGCCGGTCGTATCGACCACATGCGCTTCCAGTGCCGGGCGGTGTGCCTCGGCATGCGGTGTATACACCGACGAGCCATCCCCGCCCTTTGTGATGAGCAGCAGGCGGCAGTTGCCCGCGAACAGCTGCTCTGCGGCTTCGCGCTCGTCGCGGCAGCCGGTGACGAACTCCAGCTCGTCATCCGACAGCTTGACAATGTTCGCATACGGCAGAAATGCGCGGATTGCCTCGCGGCATGCCGCCGGGGATTCCCACAGCGGCAGGCGCACATTCGGGTCAAAGCTGACAATCATGCCTGCCTGCTGTGCCAGCTCAATCGCACGGCGGTGTGCTTCGCACACCGGCCAGTCGACCAGGTCGACCGAGCAGAAATGCAGCACCGCACAGTCCGCCATCATTTCCGGCACAATCTGCTCCGGGGAGAGGAACAGGTCCGCGCTCGGATTGCGGAAAAACGAAAATTCACGGTTGCCTGTCGCGTCGAGCGACACAAATGCCAGACCGGTGTTGGCGCGCTTCGTCTTGTAGACATAGTGCGTGTCCACACCGTTCGCGCGCAGCACATCGATGATGTGCTCGCCAAACGCGTCCTCACCCACCTGCGAGATCATCACACCGCTGCCGCCCAGACGGCTGACCGCCGTCACCACATTGGCAGGCGCGCCGCCCGCCACACGCTCAAAATGCGTGACCTCCCGCAGGGCACAGCCCTTCTGCTGCGGGACAAAATCAATCAGCAGCTCACCGATTGCCGCCACTCGTCTCATCGCAAAGTCCTCCTTATTCCGCCGTGTATGCCAGCTCCATGGCATCCATATCGTAAAGCTCCGCTTCGCCCTGTCCGCCGATGCGCAGGGAAACCGCGCCGGACGGGTAATAGCGTGTTGTCATGACCTGCCCGCCGCCGTTGATAAACAGCTCCAACGACGAGGTGTCCGCGAGAATGCGCAGCTCGGAGAGGTGTTCCACCTCTGCCACGCGCTGTGTCCGCCCGCTGCCGCTCGTTTCAGCCAGCGTCAGTGTCAGCAGCCCATGGCCGAATTCAATCGCCGCCGCGTCGCCCAGCATCACATGCAGGCTCTCACCGCGGTTGTGAATGTGGATATCCGCGCCTGCCGCCAGCTCGCACTGTGCCACGCCGTCAAACGACAGCGTGCGGCCGTTGCGATGCAGCGCATCCAGCTCGCGCACCGGATTTGCGGTCAGGCAGGTGCCTGTCCAGTGCAGCTCGCGCGGTACGCTCATGCCGTGCTGCCAGCCGTTCTCCTCTGCCGTCGGATTGGTGTAATCCGCATCCGGCATGCCCATCCAGCCGATGGCAATGCGGCGGCCGTCCGGCGCTTCAAAGGTCTGCGGTGCATAATAGTCAAAGCCGGTGTCCCATTCAATATATTCGCCGAGCGTGTATTCGCCGCGGAAATCGCCGTACAGCGGGAAATAACCGCAGGAATAGACATTCTGGTATTTGTTTCCCTCGCGGGTCACGCCCTGCGGCGACATCGCAACGATGTACTGCCCATCCACGCAGAACAGGTCGGGGCACTCCCACATGTAGCCGAATACCTCCGGCGTTGTGATTGTATTGATGTGTTCCCAATGCAGCTTATCCGCCGATTCATACACGAGGATTTCACCGCGATCCTGCTTTGTCCGCGCGCCGAGCACCATGTAATACCTGCCGTCCTGCTTCCACACCTTCGGGTCGCGCACATGGCAGGTCAGGTCATCCGGATAATCTTTATTTTCCATCAAAAGCTGCTTGCTGTCAACCTGTACGCCGTCCCGCGAAATGCCGAGCGCCAGATTGTGCCCGCGGCCCGTGGTGATATAGTCGTAATCGCCCGCATACTTGACATTGCCGGTATAGTACAGATACAGTGCGTCATCCTCCACCAGCGCAGAGCCGGAATACACGCCGTGAATGTCCCAGGTCTGGTCAGGGCACATCGCAGCCGGCTGCTGTGTCCAGTGCAGCAGGTCGGGGCTGCTCCAATGGCCCCAGAACTTGACGCCGCCGTTCGGGTCGAACGGGCCGTACTGATAAAACACATGGTAATTGCCGCGATACCAGCACAGGCCGTTGGGATCGTTCATCCAGCCGGTGGGCGGCATGAGGTGAAAGCGCAGGCGGCGCGGGTCAGCGTCCACCTTTGCCCGGTCCTCCGCTTCGATGCGGGGGACCAGGCGGGTCAGATCTCGGTGCAGTGCATTCATAGAAGAAACTCCTTTTTATCGCTTGACGGTCATCAGGCAGTCCATTGCGCGGATATCGCCCAGATTGCCGGTGACATCTGCAAAATCTTCGGAATTGGTCACAATAACCGGGGTAACCGTCCGGTAGCCTGCCTTTTGAATTGCCGGGATGTCAAATTCCATCAGCAGGTCGCCGGCAGCCACATGCTGGCCTTCCTGTACGTGCGGGGTGTAATGCTTTCCGTTCAGCTGAACGGTGTCGATGCCGATGTGGATGAGCAGCTCGAGGCCGTTGTCACATTCCAGGCCGACCGCGTGCCCCATCAGTGTGGAGACAGTGCCGGCACACGGCGCAACCGCTCTGCCCTCTGCCGGGTCTACAGCGAAGCCCTTGCCGAGTACCTCGGCGGCAAAGGTCTCATCACCGGTGTCCTTGAGGGAGACTGCCTTGCCGGTCAGCGGGGATGCAACCGTGATGTCGCCGGTCTGCGGTGCCTTGATTTCTGCTTTTTTGATCTCCGGCTCAGACTGCGGAGCCGGTGCGCCGTTTGCGGTTTCCGGCTCAGTGTCCTTATAGCCGAACAGCCAGGTCAGGACGAAAGCGACACCTGCCGAGATGAGGAACATGATGATGTACTTGACCGGTGCGTTGAGGCACAGCAGGATGCCGAAGATGCCGGTGACGCCGGTGCCGGTCGCACCCAGTCCGGTGATGGAGGCGAACATCGCGCCGCAGCCGCCGCCGATGCAGGCGCAGATAAACGGACGGAAGAACCGCATGTTGACGCCGAAGATAGCCGGTTCGGTGATGCCCATGAAGGCCGACAGCGAGGACGGCAGTGCCATGGATTTCAGCTTGCTGTTGCGCGTC
The DNA here is from genome assembly GCA_945486175.1 of uncultured Clostridia bacterium. Lineage (GTDB taxonomy): Bacteria > Bacillota > Clostridia > Oscillospirales > Butyricicoccaceae > Butyricicoccus_A. Next base: position 3,867 of record CALYTA010000110.1, read on the forward strand.
TTGAGTGCGACTGCCAGTGCGGCAGCACCCTGTGCGATATTGGCTGCGGAAGCCAGCGGCAGCCAGTAGGTATAGCCGAATTCCTGAAGCTGCCCGAGGTCGATGATGGTGTACATGTGATGGATGCCGGTGACGACGGTCGGCGCATACAGTGCGCCCATGACCAGAGAGCCGATGCCGAACGGAAGGGAAATCAGTGCCTGAATGCCGGAGATGATGCCGGTTTCAACGACGTTGAAGACCGGGCCGATGATGGTCAGGGTCAGGAAGCCGGTGACAAAGACGGAAACCAGCGGGGTGATGAACAAGTCGAGCATTGCCGGTACATGCTTATGCAGCCACTTTTCAATCATCGCCATGACAAAGACCGCGATGATGACCGAAATGACATGGCCCTGATAGCCGACCATCGGGATCTGCCACAGGCCGAAGACATCGAGATAATTTTCAATGCCGCCGCTGGTCGTCCATGCGTTCTGCAGGTTCGGATGAACCATAATCATGCCGATAACCGCGCCGAGGAACGGATTGCCGCCGAACACCTTCGCGCCGGAGAAGCCGATCAGGATCGGCAGGAAGGTATATGCCGTATTGGAGAACAGGTTGGCGAGCACGAACAGCGTGCTCTCATTGGACAGGTTGATATAGCCGTTGTTGATGAGGAAGTTGAGCGACTCCATGATGCCCATCAGGAAGCCGGATGCGACGATGGCCGGAATGATCGGCACGAAGATATCGCCGAGGGTTTTGACAAAGCGCTGCAGCAGGTTGCCCTTCTGTGCGGCAGCCGCCTTGACAT
>CALYTA010000111.1 GCA_945486175.1 uncultured Clostridia bacterium
GATCTTTTTTCCTCCCATCGTCGAATTGCTGTCATCCACATCGGCATAGTTTCCAACCTTCAGAAATGTAATCTGATTTTTCCGTTTTTCTGCCTGTGCGATTGCAGTGCGCGTATCCAGATATTCCTGGGAAAAGCGCACCTTTGCACTGTTCTCTGCAATCTCATCAGTGTCACCGGGCAGATAGTACTGGCGCCGGAAGGTCTTTCCGTTTTTCAGCTTGAACGCAACCTGATAACCACATACGCCTTCTCCGCCCTGCTCCATGATCGTACTGCGGTCGCCCTGCATTGCCCGTGCACCCATGGACGCAGAAGAATAAATGGCATCAATGTTTTCCTGCGCCTCCAGCGGGCTGACACTTTCTTCCTCAGCCTCCTCCCGCTGTTCAAATGGAATGCCCAGCAGGGATATACTGCTATACACCACGCTGTTGTCTTCATTCGCTGCGCCGCAGTTCCAGGACGGATCATCTGCCGACAAATCTGCGCCGACAATATCCGCGCGGTCGGGCAGTGTGCTGTTCCAGTGCGTGATATCCATCGCCATGCAGGCAAGCACAACCGCAGCCACAGCGCCAAATACCAGCGTGCTCTTCCAGCGGCGGAACAGGCTGCGAAAATCCTGATCGTATACAATCTCGACGACACAGGCCGCAACCGCCGCACCGATGACAATGCCAAGGAACATTGTCGTCCAGTCGGACGCCGTGGCGTGAAAGACCAGTCCGCATGCAATGCCGATGACGCTGACCATGTACAGCTTGAACGGCAGCTCAATGACCGGGAATGCGATGGAAAGCCCCGCATTTTCACTCCTGCGGATGCGGCACAGTCCATAGCACAGTGCAAACAGCACTGCCGACGCAACCAGGCAGCCGAGCGCAGGCAGTACGCTCTGTGTGAGATAATCCGGTGCTTCATCTGTCCACAGCTCACTGAGCACCGTCGTCATGCGGAACAGCGCAATCGGCGGCGAAAGCCACAGTTCGCCGTCAGGCTGCGCGATGATACGCGCAGGATACAGGATATCCAGCAGGCTGCGCACCGCTGTGAAACCGAAGAACAGCCCAAATTGCAGCCAGCCGCACACGAGCAGCGCTACCAGCGTATGCCCGCAGAGGATTGCCGCCAGAATGCTGACGGCATAGATGAGCAGGAAGCCCGCAATATGCGCCAGAATCGAATATGCCAGCAGTGTTCCGTCAATGGCGTCCACAAAGCCATAGGCCGCACATACGCCGCAGGTGAGCGCGACGCCGAGCAGATATGCCGGAATGACGGCGAGCAGTCCGGTCGACACACGGACGGCAAAAATCTGTCCGCGCCGGATGGGCAGTGCGCCGAAGAAATCCGTCTGGCTGCGCGAATGCAGATAGCGGAACATTGCAATGCCCGCGACAACCGCCAGCGCCATCAGTGCCACATCCGCCAGTTCCTGTGCCATCAGCACACCGCGGATGCTCTCAACTACATTTTTTCGCGTATCGGGATCGTTGTTGTCCCACATATACCGCAGGAACGACTGTATTGTCAGCATCATGCTGATCGGAAGAACGGCCAGCATGGAAACCAGCGACAGGGTAAACAGTGCCGCCTGCCTGCGGCAGCAATTTGCCAGCAGTGTATGGAACTTAAAGGATGAGCTTTCGCGCGTCATAGCCGTTCACCTCCGTTTCAGCAATAAAGATTTCCTCCAGTGACAGTGGGAGAAGTTCAAAATACAGCGGATTTGCCGCGCGCAGGCGCGCTTCGGTTTCCGTGCGGCTGCCGCGCACCGTGACCGTCAGCATGCGTCCGCTGCGCTGTGTGTCCATCACATCCAGATCGCGCAGGATTTCAGATGCCGGAATGTCTCCGGGAATCAGCTGGATTTTCTGGATATTCAGCTTCATGTCATCCAGATCACGCGAGAACAGAATGCCGCCGCGGTGCAGCAGCCCGATACAGTCGCAGAAATCCTCCAGCTCGCGCAGGTTATGCGAAGCGATGACCGGCGTCGCACAGAACTCCGCGACGTCGCCCGCAAACAGCGATTTAACTGCCTGCCGCGCGACCGGGTCCAGCCCGTCGAAGGTCTCATCACAGAATAAGTAATCCGCGCCCGAGGACGCCGCACAGATGACCGACACCTGTTTTTTCATGCCCTTGGAAAACGTGCGGATCTTGCGCCGTTCATCCAACCCGAAATTGTTCATCAGGCTGCGGAAGCGCGCCTCATCAAAATGCGGGTAAATCGTTTTATAATATTCCTTTAAATCCCGCGGCGTACAGCCGGAGAAAAAATATGGTTCATCCGAAATCATAAAGCACCGGCTCTTGATTTCCGGATTTTCAAAAACCGGCTGGTCGTCTATTGTCACCGACCCGCTGTCCGGCCGCAGAATGCCCGCCAGAATGCGCAGGAAGGTCGACTTGCCCGCGCCATTGGAACCGATCAGCCCGTAAATCGAGCCGGTACGGATTTCCGCCGTCACGGAGTCGAGCGCCGGCGTACTGCCAAAGCTCTTATGCACAGCCTGTGCCCGAATCATACTTGTTCCACCTCCATAAATGACCGCAGCAGTTCATTGCACTGCTGTGTTGTTGCCCCCAGTTCGCGTGCCTGCTCCAGCAGCCTGCCAATGGCACTGCGTATTTCCTCCAGCTTTTCCCGCCGGATGCGCGAGCAGTCGCTTGATACAAAATTTCCTTTTCCGCGCACAGAATAGATCACGCCGCGGTTTAACAGCTCACTGTACGCCTTCTGCACGGTGTTCGGGTTGAGGGAAAGCTCCATCGCCATCTGGCGCACACTGGGCAGCTTGGAGTCTGCCTCCAGCACGCCGCGGGCCGCGAGCATTTCCATCTGATCGACCACCTGCTCGTACATCGGCCGTGGATCGTGCAGGTCCAGATGTATCATCGTTTTTCCTCCTTTTCTCTGAATTTTGATATCGGCTGGCCGGGAGATATCCTCCCGCCGGCCAGCCATGCCATCCGGGGCATGCCACACGCCCTAATTCGCGATTGTCAGCAGAAACAGCAGCAGCAACGCAGCAATTTCAATCACTATGCCGATGCTGTTGATGGCGACAGCCAGTTTATCTCGGAGCACGCCCCGGAACATCCGGCATCCGGCGATGCCCAGCAGACAGCCCAGCGTATTTGCAATAACATCCGTGATATCGCTCGCTCCGATTGCAAACACGAATTGAATGGCTTCAAACAGCACGCTGAGCAGTGCGCCGGCTCCCAGCTTGAAGACAAACGGTTTTTTCCACAGAAACAGTTCCATGTATACGCCCAGCGGAACAAATACCAGCGCATTATACACAATTTCCTTGATGCTCAGGCTTCCGTTTACCACCATGGACTGTCCAAACGGGACGAGATTGATGTTTCGGATTCTGCTCAGTTCGCTGATATGGACGCTGAATTTAAACAGGACAAGCCAGCACAGCAGGAACAAATAAACCGCGAATACCACCTTTGATATCGTTTTCTGTTTGTTTGATTCAAACACCGCAAACACCATCCTTACCGTTTGAAGCCGAACGCAATTGCCATGAAGGCACTCTCAAGTGTACTATTACGCCTAGTACACACAGTATACTGTCTGCCGCCGGCAAATACAACTACAGTTTGGTTACAGTTTTCTTTCCACCCCAATCATGGTATACTAAGGTCATCCAAAACGAAAGGAATCCAAACCAATGGTCAATATCGGAAATGAATGGGATGCGCTGCTCGCAGACGAGTTTGAAAAGGACTACTATTTGCAGCTCCGCGAATTTCTGAAGCAGGAATACCGCACGGCGCGCGTCTATCCGCCGATGAAGGATATTTTCAACGCGCTCAAATACACCTCCTATTCAGATGTGAAAATTGTCATCCTCGGACAGGACCCATATCACGGCGAGGGACAGGCGCACGGCATGTGCTTTTCCGTCCGCCCCGGCGTCCCCATGCCGCCGTCGCTGCAAAACATCTTTAAGGAACTGCACGACGATATCGGCATCTTTCCGCCGCAGTCCGGCTGTCTCGTCCCATGGGCACGCGAAGGCGTGCTGCTGATGAACACGGTGCTGACCGTGCGCGAGGGGCAGCCGAATTCCCACAAGGACAAGGGCTGGGAGATTCTGACTGACCGCATCATTTCCCTGCTCGGCGAACGCGAGACACCGATGGTCTTTCTGCTCTGGGGCGCGAATGCGCGCAAAAAGAAGGAGCTGATTACCCGGCCGCAGCACCTGATTCTCGAATGTGCGCACCCTTCGCCGCTGTCCGCACACCGCGGCTTTTTCGGCTGCGGCCACTTTTCACAGGCAAACCGGTTCCTGTATGACCACGGCATTGAGCCGGTCGACTGGAACGTGGTCAACACAAAGCCGGAGGGCATCTGACGCCACAGCATCTCCCCGGTATATTCCCATATACCCGGCAGCAGAACGAAAAAAGACCTTTCGCGGCACGCATCCGCGAAAGGTCTTTCTGTGTACAAAAATCAGTCCGCAAAATCCAGCTGATCCGCAAAGCGCTCCTTGAAAATTTCATAGACCGCGGAGAGGATATCCTCGTCATCGACCGCCACATAGTTCTCCATATCGCCGTCGGACTCGACCGCAAGGATAACTGCCTCGTAGCCGTCCTCGGGCG
>CALYTA010000112.1 GCA_945486175.1 uncultured Clostridia bacterium
ATACGGCACTCCTTCCTGTTTGCCTCCCGCACCGGGACAGCAAAAATAAACGACGCTTTCAAAAAATAGTTTAACACATTGCCGCACAACAGTAAACTCTTTTTTGTGATTTTTCACAAAAGAATACCCGTTTTTCCGCCCCGGAATTAACAAAAGCGGCCCCTGTTCCGTACTGCCGGACACAGGAGCCGCCTGCCGTTGCATGATAAAATTAACCCTGATTTTCCTTTGCGACGAGGTTTTCCACGCTGTACATCTGGCGCAGCTTGGGCTTTTCGATTTTGCCCGTCGGATTGCGCGGGATATCATTGAAGATGATCTTGACCGGGCGCTTATAGCGCGGCAGCTTGTTGCAGAACTGGCGGATTTCCTCCTCCGTACAGGTAAAGCCCTGCTTGATCTCAATGATGGCTGCTGTGATTTCACCCAGACGCTGATCCGGCATGCCGATGACCGCGACATCCTTGATGGACGGATATGCGCGCAGGAAATCCTCGATCTGTACGGGATAAATATTTTCGCCGCCGCTGATGATGACATCCTTCTTGCGGTCAACGAGGAAGATGAAACCGTCCTCGTCCTGCATCGCCATGTCACCGGTGTACAGCCAGCCGTCACGCAGCACCTCTTCGGTCGCCTTCGGGTCGCGGTAATAGCAGGTCATGACGCCGGGACCGCGGACACACAGCTCGCCGACCTCGCCCTGTTTCACCAGCTGGTCATGCTCGTCGACAATCTTTGTCTCCCAGCCGAAGCCCGGCACGCCGATGGCACCGACCTTGTGGATGTTCTCCACACCCAGATGAACACAGCCCGGGCCGATGGATTCACTCAGGCCATAGTTGGTGTCATACTGATGGTTCGGGAAATATTCCTTCCAGCGGCGGATAAGGGACGGCGGAACCGGCTGTGCGCCGATGTGCATCAGACGCCACTGATCCAGCTCGTAATCTTCTATTTTAAAATCGCCGCGGTCGAGCGCATCCAGGATATCCTGTGCCCACGGCACAAGCAGCCAGACAATCGTGCACTTTTCCTTGGACACAGCTTCGAGCACATACTTCGGCTTGGTGCCCTTGAGCAGGACTGCCTTGCCTCCGGAAATCAGGCTGCCGAACCAGTGCATTTTCGCGCCGGTGTGGTACAGCGGCGGAATGCAAAGGAACACATCGTCCTTCGTCTGGCCATGGTGCGCCTGCTCGACGCGTGCGGAGTGCATCAGGCTCTCATGGTTATGTAAAATCGCCTTCGGGAAGCCGGTCGTGCCCGAGGAGAAATAAATGGCAGCATTATCGTCATCGCGGATATCGATCAGCGGTGCCTGGCTGGAGCAGTTTGCCGCGAGGGAATTGTAATCCTCCGCGAACATCGGGCAGCCGCCTTCGCCGACATAAAACAGCAGGCGGTTTCGGCCCAGCTCATCCGCAATCGGCTCAATGCGCCCGATGAAGTTGCTGCCGAAGACGATGACATCGACCTCTGCCAGCTCGGCGCAGTATTTGATTTCATCCGTATCATAGCGGAAATTGAATGGCACAGCAAGTGCACCTGTCTTGAGCACACCGAAATAAATCGGCAGCCACTCGAGGCAGTTCATCAGCAGGATGGCGACCTTGTCGCCCTTTTTGACGCCGCGGCTGAGCAGCAGGTTGGCAAAACGGTTTGCCTTCTCGTCGAACACGCGCCAGGTGATCTCACGGCGGTAGCTCGTCGCCGGCGTCGGCTCCATCAGGTCATATTCCTTCCACGTAACGCGGCGGATCTCCTTGATCTCCGGGTTCAGCTCGACCAATGCGACATCGTCGCCATAGAGCTTGCTGTTTTTCTCCAGTAAATCGGTAATCGGCATGGGTAACTAACCTCTATTCTCTTTATCTGTTCTTTTCCACTTTACTGCGCAACTCTTTTATCAGTAAAAGTGACATACTAAAAGTAACACACTCCCTGCCAAAAGTCAAATGCTTTGCACGCAGCAAAACGGGCGCACTGTCCGCAGCGCGCCCTGATTTCCCGTCCGTTATGTAATTCCATTCTCTGCCAAAGCGTCCCCGGAAGCACTTTCGCTGTCCGGCACCTGCTGTACATTGCTTTGCCGCTGCTCCACCAGCCCGATGACATAATTCACCAGCTGTTCGGATGCATCCGGATGCCCGATGGCGCGGATGGATTCGCGCACCGTGCGCAGGCGCACCGGATTGTGGAACAGATGGTACAGCGCGTCATCCAGCGGGAAGGTCTTGGTCACCAGCGACGCCATGCCGTTGTTGAGCAGGAATTCCACATTGCGCTCCTCCTGTCCCGGAATCGGGTTGACCAGAATCATCGGCACGCCCTTGGCAATCGCTTCGGACACTGTCAGTCCGCCGGGCTTTGTGATGATGCAGTCTGCCGCGCTCATGAGCAGCTCGACATTGTCCACAAACCCCATGACCCGCAGCGTGCAGTCGCCGCTGTATTCCTGTTCAAATGCCTTCAGGCGGTTATAGGCGCGCTTGTTGTTGCCGCAGACGGCAAGGATCTGGCAGTCCAATCCCAGCTGGGTGATCTGGCGCACCAGCTTGCGGCTGTTGCCATAGCCCATGCTGCCGCCCATGACCAGCACCGTGCGCCGTTCCGGGTCCAGTTCCAGCTCCGCACAGGCGTCCTCTTTGGAAATATACCGGTTGAATTTCGGATGAATCGGAATTCCCAGCGGCAGAATGCGCTCCTCCGGGATGCCGCGCTTGACTGCGGTATGCGTAATCAGCTCGCTTGCCGTGACCAGCGCTTCCATGTTGACGACATCCTCCCAGTACGGGTGGATGCAGTAGTCGGTCACGACGCCGATGCACGGTGCATCCACCATGTGCCGGTTTTTCATTTCGCTGATCAGATGCGCCGCAAGCACATGTGTGCATACAATTGCATCCGGCTCGAAGTTGTCGACAAAATGCTCGAACTTAAACGCACCGAGCGTGTTGACAATCTTCACAATATTCATTTTGTTCAGTTTTTCCCTGTTCTTAGACGTCTTGGTATAAAACAGCCGGTATAACTCCGGCGTGTATTTGGACGAAAGCAGGTAGCCCTGTGAAATTGCGGTGCGAACCACCTTGCTGATATATTCATACACATCAACAATCTTTGTCTCCGCGCCCCTCTGCTCAAACAGATCCGCCAACGCCTTTGCTGTGGCATGGTGTCCATAGCCGGCTGTGACGGTCAGCAGCAATATTTTCATTCTTTCACACTCCTCATGTCCTCTATTCTACCGTATTCTGCCGAGAAGTGCAAACAGTATCTCAGCCGGAGGCTACAGATCTGTTCGATCGCCTGCGGCAGCTTTCGTCATTCATTCCGGTGCTCAACGGTTGACCGGTACTCCCGGAGCACCGCCTGTTCCAGCTTTTCACGCATCTCAGAACCCACCGGATGCACGATATCGCGGTAATGCCCGTCCGGCATGCGGCGCGACGGCATGGCAAGGAACATCCGCTCCGGCCCGTCAATCACCTTGATGTCATGAACCGCAAATGTGCGGTCAAACGTCACCGATACCAGTGCGCGCAGACGCCCTTCTTCACTGAGATGCCGGAACTGAATGTCTGTAATTTCCATTTGTGGTACTCCTTTTACCATATTGTAACCATTTTTCTTGTCTGAACCTATTTATATTCTGAACGATTTGTCATATAATATACGTGGTTTTTCCTAAACCCACCGAAATTTTCCAACAGCATCCGCGCTGTTGGACATCCATTGCTGATTCAAGGAGGCATTCCATTTTGTCTGACTTTTCTTTAAATTCCTATGTGGCTGACCATAAATCGATCCATCTCGTCGGGATCGGTGGTGTTTCCATGTCCGCACTGGCTGAGCTGCTGCTGCATCTCGGTGCAGCGGTCACCGGCTCTGACCGCGCCGAATCTCCTGTTACGGACAAGCTCGAAGCACTTGGCGTAAAAATTACATACGCCCATCTGCCGGAAAATGTAGAAGGCGCTGACCTCGTCATCCGCACTGCGGCTGTCCATGACGACAATCCGGAAATTGCACATGCACGTGAGCTGGGCATTCCGGTCATCGAGCGCGCACAGGCATGGGGCTCGATCATGCTCGCCTACCGCAACGCAGTCTGTGTCTCCGGCACGCACGGCAAGACCACCACAACCTCCATGCTGACGCTCATCGGCATGCAGTGCGGCATTGACCCGACTGTCATGGTCGGCAGCAACCTGCCTGCCATCGGCGGCACACTGCGCATCGGCGCACATGACTGTTTCATCGCCGAGTCGTGCGAGTACACCAATTCATTCCTCAGCTTCCATCCGACCGTTGCCGTCGTGCTCAATGTGGATGCCGACCACCTCGACTTCTTCAAGGACATCGATGACATCATCCATTCGTTCCACCGCTTCTGTGAACTCGTGCCGGAAACCGGCGCACTGGTCGTCAACGCGGACTCCGCCAATGCGATGAAAGCGATTGAGGGCATTGACCGCACCTGCATCACGTTCGGCTCCACACGCAAGGCGGATGTCTATCCGGAAAATGTCACTGACCGCCACGGCTACTACAGCTTTGACGTCATGCACAAAGGCAAAAAATACACCCATGTCGACCTGTCCGTTCCGGGACGCCACAACATGCTCAA
>CALYTA010000113.1 GCA_945486175.1 uncultured Clostridia bacterium
ATCGCACTTTTTTGTTGTTAAAAAACCCGAACCCAAAATTTAATATTATACTCAAATAGCACTATAATGCGATAGCTTTTATCTTGAATCTCAGGAAAAAATACAGCCGGGTCTCCCGTGATTGAGAGGCCCGGCTGTATTGTGCTGTAGAATTTACTTTTTTACTTGCCCATTTCGCAGTAGCGCATAAGGATTGCGGCTGCCTCTGCACGGGTTGCGTTATTCTTCAGGTTCAGCTTACCGTTAGAGCCATTCACGATGTCGTTGGCAACCGTCCACTGCATTGCGTTTACAGCATAGCTGCTTACGCTTGCAGAGTCGGAGAAGCTGTCCAGCGAACCGCTTGCGGTCGGAGAATCAGAATATTTTTTGATAAGAAACGCGGCGAAGGCAAGCTGTATTTTACCTATATGACAGCGGCGCAAAACAAGTTTTGCTCATCTATACTCCTGGGTTATATTTGATCTCGCCGTCTACACGAGAGAATTTGCTGAAGAACTCCTCCCAGATACGGAAACTCATCTCAGTCATGGTCGCATGCGGCATATAGTCCACCCAAGTGAAATTCACCATCGGCGCGCCGTCGCCGCGGCGGTAGGTCAGATCGTGCCAGCGGCCGTGCACCGTCCAGCCGGTCGAGAAATCGTCCGGCATCTCGGGCATTATATGGTTGAGGCCACGCCAGATGCGCAGGCTGTCGCCGGTCTCGTTGTCCGCCGTTGGTTTGTTCGGCAGCAGCCAAGCCTCCTGTTCGCCGCCGAACATCCAGATCGGTACCGGAACATCTTTACGGCTTACGATCTCAGGCAGGGCACGGATATTCATATCCGGCATTTGAAAAACAATACCCGAACAGGGCGCGACCGCCGCGAATACCTCGCTCATCGCCATCGCCAGAACCTGCGTCATGACCGAGCCATGCGAATGGCCGGTCGCATAAACGCGGCTGCGGTCAATCGCATGCGCCGCGCAGGTTTTTTCCAGCATCGCGCGGAAGAACTCCAGTTCATCCGGTCCGTCCGGCGCATTGTGCATGAAGTTCCATGCCGGCAGCGGCACATTATCCGGGTCGCACGCCTGATTGCTCATCAGCATCTGTCCCGGCGTTGCCGAAGGATGCACCACAATAAAGCCATGCTTATCCGCAACCTTGTACCACTCGGAATTGCCCGCGTAGATTTCGCCTGCGCAGGTATAGCCGTGCATCGCGAATACCAACGGAACCGGCTTTTCCGGCTGCGCCTTGACCTGCTCCGGTACGTAAACATACCATTCGCGCATCCAGCCGCCGATCCCCTCGTAATGGTATTCCATACCGAGGTCGGCCACCGGGTCCTTTGTGACGCGCAGGTCGCCGCCCGGGCCGCTCATCCAGCGGCGCTGCCGGTACAGGAAGTCCTTCCAAATCCGACGCAGCAGCGGATTGGCATAATCCGCGGAAGCGCCTGCGATTGCGCTCGTACAAACGCGGAATGCCTGCTTTTCCTGATTGGGTGCGTAGGGCGGCTCCTCCGTGCGGACATATTCCATCACGTCGGGCACGATCTGGTGCCCCGTTTCCGTGATGCCGCAGGACGCGCGCCAGTAAGCCGCCGTACCATTGTCCGTCCCGGTCGGGACTTCCGGATCGTCGATCACCCATGCCGGCATCGGGATCTCGCCCTTTTTCAGCCCCAGACGATGGGTTTCGTCGATAAAGCCGTCCAGATTGGTGCAGAAATCCGCTGCCGCCGCCTTGCGGTAGTCCTCCGGCACCTCCGAGCCACCCACACTGACCACGCCTGCCCACACGGCGGGATTGTACATCGCCGCCATGTTGGCCATCACGCCGCCCTCGCGGCAGCCGGTCAGGTAAAACTTGGACTCGTGCACGCAGAACTTCAGCCGCTGTGTGCCCGCGAGATACACCTGCTCAATGTATGCTACATCGCCGTCCGGCTTGCCGTAAGGCTCGTCAAGCTGCCATTTGCCGTTTTCCGGCTCGAGAAAAAACAAGATCAGCTTTTCCTTAGTCTCCTCGGTATCCGCAATCATACGCCAACCGCTCTCACGCCACAGGTCATCCGCTGTCTTGCCGTTCTCCGGCAGAACAAACACACCTGCCGTCGAGGGGCGCGCCCCCTCCGGGATATACAGCAGATACCGGCGCGTTTTGCCGCCGACCTCAACGGTTTCCTCGAACGTGCCCTGATACAGGGGCTTGAAGGGATCCTTGGGATCTACTTCATATTGATAGTTCTGATACATTGCGATTCTCCTTGTCAGTCTGCCTGCTTGAGCATACCCTTCTGCTCCATATCCGAAATCATGCCGTCATACTGCTTGTCCAGCTTATAGGCCAGCATCAGTACTGCGATAACTGCCCATGAAAAAACGGTGCCCCAGATATACAGATTCTCAACCATTGCTACTGCGGACGGGATTTCCTGTGCCAGGCCAGTAAAGCCGGACATATCCATCAGCTGACCGACAATCGCGCCTGCAATACCGCCGCCAAACTTCTGACCGACCGTAGCTGCGCTAAAGATAAGGGCTTGTACGCGCACACCGGTCTTCCAGTGGCCGTAGTTGACAACGTCCGCCATCATGGTAAACACGCAGCCGAACAGGGGCGCCTTGCCAATGCCGCGCACCGCTGCGATCACAGCTACAAAGGTCGGGTTGGCCGGAACTGCCAGCAGTGTAAGCTGAGCGACCATGGTCAAAACTGCACCGGCGAGAACCAGATTGCGCTTGCCGAACTTTTTGATGAACGGCGCAAGAAACATAATAAAGATGGTTCCCGGGATACCCTCCGCCAAGTTGAGCATGCCATAGTATTCTTCGTTGCCAAGGATATACTGCGAATACCAAGTCGCACAGGTGCCGTTGACCGTCTGATAAACAGCAAGGAACAGCGCGGTCAGCAGGAGCATGATAAAGTACTTATTGTGGATCAGTGCGCCAAAACGGACGCTTGCCGGCAGCTTTTCTGCTTCCTGTGCTGCCTGGGTGTTGACGCGTTCCTTAGTGCCGAAGAAGCACCACAGCAGCAGGCCGATAGCGACTACCGAGTAGATGAGCGTTACCTTAATCCACGCTGCCTGATCGCCGCCCATGCGGTTGATGATGGGCAGGGAGGCCGCAGAAACGATCATGTTGCCAATCGGCGACATCGCCATGCGGAACAGGTTGATCTTAGCCAGATCCTGCTCGTTGCTGGTCATCAGCGGAGCCATTGCGCCATACGGCAGGTTCAGCGCGGTGTAGACTACCGTTGTACACAGGTTATAGGTGATAAAGATGTAAATCGCCTGCACGGCCGCTGTTGCATTCGCGGGCAGGCAGAACAGCGCAACGGCGGAAATGCCATACGGAAGCGTCATCCAGAGCACCCACGCTCGGCCTCGTCCGTGCTTGGAGTGCACCTTGTCCATGATGAAGCCGATTGCTACATCGGAAATACCGTCAAAAATGCGCGAAATCAGCATGATCATACCGACCAAAGCCGCCGATACGCTCATGACGTTGGTGTAGAAGTACGTGATCAGACCGCTGGTGAGTGCGAATACGACGTTGCATGCAACATCGCCCATGCCGTAGGAGATCTTTTCAAAGATGCTGGTTTTTACATTTGTGCTTGCATTGCTCTGCACAGTCTGTTTTGCTGATGCCATGTTTTTCTCCCCTTTTCTTTCTTGTATGAGCGTTTTCCTGCAGGTCTGCTCATTTTCATGCTTACAGTTTACTCGCAAATACAGAGAAGAAATACAGAAAAGCCGGAATATCGCTCCCGATATTCCGGCGGTTTCTTTGTATGACTGGGGATTTTTATGCGGTATAGTTCAGTTTTTTGGTATAGCTTTGCAAAAATCATGGATTTTCACAAATGATAGTTTTATCCATCTCTCTTTTTTAACACAATCAGACGAACCTCATGAGGCTCCAGCTCCGCCTGCAGGCGCAACGTACCCACGGTATCCGTATCCCGGATTTTACAGAGCGGCTGCGCCATGTCGTTCAGGTACTTCAAATCCTCCGGTGTCATAACTCCAGGAGCTCCCATCTCGATCCAACGGTCGAAGGTCGACCCGGCCGAACGGTTGATCGTCCAGATTTCCTGCCGATATATGCCTGGATCCAAACCACACAGCTCCAATTCGATTTTAAGCCGTCCGTCGCTCTCGAACACCTTGTAGGCATCGTGCGGATCGGTCAGCTTCTGGTAGCGGTAGCGATACAGCGCATCATAATGGCAGTAATGATACAGATAGACCTGAATTGTATTTTCTGATTGGGAGACAAACCAGCCCTCACCGGAAGCAATTTTGCGTTCACCGATTCGATTCAGCATCCGCAGTGCCTGATATCCCGCCTTGGGTATGCCGTTGATGGTAAACAGACCGTATCCGCCATGAAATACGCCGCCCGGCACCAGCCATTCGTCAAGAAAGTCGGTCAGCAGCCAGTAGCCGAGATATTGCGCCTGATCGTAATTCTGCAGAGCATTTTTGATCAGAAATGAGAAATTGATGCGTTCCTTTGTTTACACAAAAAATGAATGTATACAACCCCTTTTTTGTTTGTTTGTTTGTTTGTTTGTTTTTGTTATTTAATTTCATACATC
>CALYTA010000114.1 GCA_945486175.1 uncultured Clostridia bacterium
CGGTGACGCCCTCAATGATGCCGAAAATGACGGCATTGACCGCGACAAACGTGGAAAACCACGCAAACGGGATTGGATTTGGCTTGCCGAGGAAATTGTTCACGGCGACGAACAGATAGGTAAAGCAGAACAGCAGACCGGTACCGGCAGCATAATAGTTGCCCTGAACCAGATTGACAAAGTTGATGAACAGCGACAGGCCGCCGGTGAAAATATTCATTACTGCGGCGGACTTGCCGTCCACGTGGTAAAGGTTGCACATACCGTTGTTAATCAGTACGATGCCGACGAATAACAGGCAAACGCCTAACATATTGGTTTCCTCCTGAATGCAGTAGAATTAGAACAGGCTGTACATCTGCGTCAGCGGCAGCTTTTCTGCTGGCTTCGAGCTGATAGGCTCACCGTCAACCGTAACCTCATAGGTCTCCGGATCGACAGTCAGAGCCGGGGTGCGGTCGTTGTAAACCATGTCCTTCTTGGTGATATTGCGGCAGCCGGAAACCGGAACGACTGTCTTTTCCAGACCGTATGCGCCCTTGACATCCGCATCCATCGCGGCTTTGGAAACAAAGGTCAGGCAGGACTCAAACTTTGCCTTGCCATGTGCCGCAAACATCGGCTGGTACAACACCGGCTGGGTGGTCGGAATAGATGCATTGGCATCACCCATCTTGGAGGCGAGAATCATGCCGCCCTTGATGATGATATCCGGCTTAGCGCCGAAGAATGCCGGGTTCCACAGAACCAGATCGGCGAACTTGCCCGTTTCAACCGAGCCGACATAATCGGCAATGCCGTGGGTCAGTGCCGGGTTGATGGTGTACTTTGCAATGTAACGCTTGACGCGGAAGTTATCGTTGCCATGGCCCTCGTCCTCCGGCAGCGCACCGCGCTCGTCCTTCATCTTGCTGGCGGTCTGCCAGGTGCGGGTGATAACCTCACCGACGCGGCCCATTGCCTGAGAATCGGAGCTCATCATGCTGAAAATGCCCATATCGTGCAGGACATCCTCCGCCGCAATGGTCTCCGGACGGATGCGGGAATCCGCAAACGCAATGTCCTCCGGAATGTTCTTGTCCAGATGGTGGCAGACCATCAGCATGTCCATATGCTCGTCCAGCGTATTGACCGTGAACGGCATGGTCGGGTTTGTTGAGGACGGGAGCACATTCGGTGCCGCCGCTGCGCGGATGATATCCGGCGCGTGTCCGCCGCCTGCGCCCTCGGTGTGATAGGTGTGGATGGTGCGTCCGGCAATCGCGTCCAGTGTATCCTCGACACAGCCGCCCTCGTTCAGGGTATCGGTGTGAATTGCAACCTGTACGTCGTATTCATCCGCGACGTTGAGGCAGTGGTCGATGACAGCCGGAGTTGCGCCCCAGTCCTCGTGAATCTTCAGACCCATCGCGCCCGCCTTGACCTGCTCAATCAGCGGCTGCTCGTCGGAGCAGTTGCCCTTGCCGAGGAAGCCGAGGTTCATCGGGTATTCCTCCGCTGCCTTGAGCATCATTTTGATGTTCCACGGGCCCGGGGTACAAGTGGTAGCGTTCGTGCCGTCCGCCGGACCGGTGCCGCCGCCGATCATGGTGGTGACGCCGCTGTACAGGGAGCAGTCAATCTGCTGCGGGCTGATAAAATGAATGTGGGTATCGATGCCGCCCGCGGTGACAATCATGCCTTCGCCCGCGAGCGCCTCGGTGGACGCGCCGACTGTCATGCCCGGCGTGACGCCGTCCATGGTATCCGGGTTGCCTGCCTTGCCGATACCGGCAATTTTGCCGTCCTTGATGCCGATATCCGCCTTGACAATGCCGGTGGAGTCGACAATCAGTGCATTGGTGATGACGAGATCAAGATCGCCGTCCATGCTGCGGGTCCTGACCGACTGGCCCATGCCATCGCGCAGTGTCTTGCCGCCGCCGAACTTTGCCTCATCACCGTAGGTGGTATAATCCTTCTCGACCTCAATGACCAGGCTGGTATCCGCCAGACGGACCTTGTCGCCGACCGTGGGGCCGTACATTGCAGCGTACTTGCTGCCGGAAATCGAAATGCTCATGATCGTCCCTCCTTACAGAAATCCCTTGCGCCTGGCGTTTTCCAGCGAAGCTGCCTTGGTTGCATCGGTTGCCTGTGCGCAGGTCAGGTCGTTCAGGCCAAACACGCGCTTACGTCCGCCCATCTCGGTGAGCTGAACCTCCTTTTCCTCGCCCGGCTCAAAGCGGACAGCCGTTCCGGAGGGAATATCCAGATGGTAGCCATATGCCGCCTCGCGGTCAAAGGACAGGCACTTGTTTGCCTCAAAAAAATGGAAATGCGAGCCGACCTGAACCGGGCGGTCGCCCTTGTTTGCAACAACGATGATAACAGTCTTTTTGCCTTCATTCAGAACGATATCGCGATCTGCGGGCATGATTTCGCCGATTTTCATGTTCCTGCCTCCTCACTGAATCGGATTGTGGACGGTAACCAGCTTGGTGCCGTCCGGGAAGGTGGCCTCTACCTGAACCTCACCGATCATGTCGGCTACGCCGTCCATGACGTCGTCTTTGGCCAGGATTTTGGTACCGAGCTGCATCAGCTCAACAACGGTCTTGCCGTCTCTTGCAAGCTCCAGCAGCTCTGAACTGATATACGCCAGTGCTTCGACATAGTTCAGCTTCAGGCCGCGCTCCCTGCGCTCCTTTGCAAGATTGCCTGCCATGTGCAGCATCAGCTTTTCCTGCTCCTTTGGATTCAGACGCATAGTATTGCTCCTCTCTGTCCCAGTAAATAAAAAATCGCAGCCAGCAGAGCATGCAAATAACTCTGTAGACTGCGAATAAAAAAGACAGACCCAAGAGTCCTTCGATGCGACTCCGTTGTCTGCCTCTGTATGTATCCCCATACAGGGGATGAACTTATTTCGACACCAGTATACAAAACCGTTCCCGCATTGTCAAGCAAAATCCAAAAAGATTCTGAAAACGTTTCTTGAAATCATTTCATAAACTGATCGATCGCGCGCTCCAGATCGCGTATGGCCTGCTCGTCGCCCTGCTCGACGGCATCGACAATGCAGTGCTCAATGTGATCCTTGAGAATCACCTTGCCCGTATTGGTCAGCGCAGCGCGCACCGCCGCGAGCTGGATGAGCACCTCGGAACAGTCGCGCCCGTCCTCCACCATTTTTTTGACGGATTCGAGGTGTCCGATTGCACGCGACAGCCGATTGATCACAGCTTTGGTGTTGGTGTGTGCATGCCCGTGTGCCTGTTCCGTCCCGTGCTCATGTGGGATTCCGGCGGCATGCAAGCGTTCATGCTCGTGTTGATCCATAGGGAACTCCCCTTTCTGTACGGACAGTATAGCATGAAAGATGCAATTCTGACAAGCAAAAATTGTCCTGCCATGCAGCTCCCAAGTAAAACGGAAGAAAAAACAACCCCCTCGGGGGCTTGCGCCGGCATTTTCCTGTGGTAAAGTGAAAAATATAAATTTTGCAAGTTTGAATTCAAAATTATTCAAAAGGAGGAGTTTATTATGCATATGGCTGACGCACTGGCAACGCCGGTAGTAGCCGGGACCATGTATCTCTGTTCCGCAGCCGCGGCTGGTTATTCCATCAAAAAAGTCCGCTTGGAAAGCGATGACAAAAAAATTCCATTGATGGGTGTCATGGGCGCATTTGTCTTTGCGGCGCAGATGATTAACTTCACCATCCCCGGTACGGGGTCGAGCGGGCACCTGTGCGGCGGCATGCTGCTGTCCGCACTGCTGGGGCCATACGCCGGCTTTCTGACGATGATCGGTGTGCTGCTCATCCAGTGCCTGCTGTTTGCAGACGGCGGCCTGCTCGCCCTCGGCTGCAATATCTGGAACATGGCGTTTTATGGCTGTTTCCTCGGTGCGCTGCTCATCTGGAAGCCGATGATGAAAACCGGCATGTCGAAGAAAAAGATCATCACCGCCTCCATCCTCGGCTGTGTGCTGACACTCCAGCTCGGCGCATTTAGCGTGACGCTGGAAACACTTGCTTCCGGTGTAACCGAGCTCCCGTTCGCTGCCTTCGCTGCGGTCATGCAGCCGATTCACCTTGCAATCGGTCTTGTGGAGGGGCTGATCACAGCGGCTGTCCTCGTGTTTGTTTACGAGGCGCGCCCGGAATTGCTGTTTTGCCATACTTCTGCCGATCAGACAGAGGGGCGCTTCTCGTTCCGCAAGACGCTGGCAATCCTCGCCGCGGCGGCAGCTGTGATCGGCGGCGGGCTGTCCTGTTTCGCCTCCTCCAACCCGGACGGCCTGGAATGGTCCATTGCCAGGCTGACCGGCTCGACTGAGCTTGCCTCCTCCGGCGGCGTCTATGAAGCGGCAGATGCGATTCAGCAGGCAACCGCACTTTTGCCGGATTACGCATTCAAAAGCTCAGAATCGGCACTCGGAACCGCATGTTCCGGGCTGATTGGCGGCATTGTTGTCATCGCTTTGTGTATACTTGTCTGCTGCGCATTCAAGTTCTTCCGGAAGAAAAAATCGGCATGAGCAGGGCAGAAAACGCAGTCCGTGAAATCCACCGCATGAATTCCGTCTCATCTCAGGATCAGTGGATG
>CALYTA010000115.1 GCA_945486175.1 uncultured Clostridia bacterium
ATGCGGAGCCCTGCTGAATCTTGCCGACTGCATCGGAATTCTGGAAGCAGCCCAGAATGGTGCCAATCGCCTCGTCGTCGTTCGGATTCAGGCTGTAGATGATGGTCTTCGGCAGATTGCCCGTTTCGTTGAGCGCGTTGAGGAAGTCCGCCATCTGGCTGGATGGTGCATAGTTGTTGATGCAGTCATAGCCGGTGTCCGGACCGAGCTTGTTGTACATGCCGGTGTTGTTGTCGCGCTTGCAGCCGTAATGCAGCTGCATAGCCCAGCCAAGGCGGGCATATTCGCCGCCGACAAAGATCATATACGCGGTCTTGAACTTGAGCTCTTCCTCACGGGTGATCGGCTCGCCCGCCAGACGCCTGGCAAAGATCGCCTCGATCTCGTCCTCAGCCGCCGGAACGTACATGACATACTCCAGCGCGTGGTCGGATGCGCGGCAGCCCATGGAATCAAAGAATGCCATGCGCTTTTTGAGCGCTTCCTTGAGGTCGGCATAGGTCTTGATTTCCATTTCCGCCGCAGCGCCCAGTGTCTTGAGATAGTCGGCATAATCCGGCTTCTCCAGATTCATCGCCTTGTCCGGACGCCATGCCGGCAGAACCTGCACGTCAAAGCTGTCGTCTTCTGCGATGACCTTGTGCCATCTCAGGTCGTCCGCCGGATCATCAGTCGTGCAGATCAACGTGACGCCGGACTGGCGGATCAGGTTGCGGACGCTCATGGACGGTTCCTGCAGCTTGGCATTGCACAGGTTCCATACCTCTTCCGCGGTGTCAGCACCCAGTACGCCGGTGTAGCCGAAATAGCGCTGCAGCTCAAGATGGCTCCAGTGGAACAGCGGGTTGCCAATCGCCTTATCCAGTGTCTCTGCCCATTTCTGGAACTTCTCACGGTCAGATGCGCCGCCGGTGATGTAATACTCATCAATGCCGTTGGAACGCATCTGGCGCCACTTGTAGTGGTCGCCTCCCAGCCAGACCTGCGTGATGTTGTCGAACTTGCGGTCCTCCGCAATTTCCTGCGGATTGATATGGCAGTGGTAATCGAGTACCGGAACCTGTGCCGCATAGCCATGATACAGCTCCTGTGCGGTTTCGGTGCTCAGAAGGAAATCTTTATCCATAAACGGTTTCATAAATACAGGCTCCTTTCACTTAAACGTAACCCATCAGGCTCGGCAGCCACAGGCTGATCATCGGAATATAGGTAACCAGCAGCAGGACAACAAAGATGGCAGCGAAATAGATCAGCAGCTGCTTCACTACTGTCTCAATCTTGACGCCGCCGACCTTTACGCCGACGAACAGCGTCGTGCCGACTGGCGGGGTGATGGTACCGATGCAGAGGTTGAAGATCATCATGATGCCGAAGTGGATGGCATTCATGCCCAGCGCGGTGCAAACCGGCAGGAAGATCGGGGTGAAGATCAGGCAGGCCGGGGTCATATCCATGAACGTGCCGACAACCAGCAGGATAATATTAATCATCAGCAGGATGACATACTTGTTGTTGCTGATCGCAAGCAGGCCGGTGGATACAGCGGTCGGAATGTCGGTGAACGCCATAACCCAGGACATGATGCTGGATACGCCGATCAGGAAAATGATGATACCGGTCATTTCCGCACTTTCGATGAAGATCTTCGGCAGTTCGCTGAGCTTGATGGACTTATAGAAGAAGAGAGAAAGAATCAGGCAATAGACAACCGCGATTGCCGAACCCTCGGTAGCGGTAAAGATACCGGTGATGATGCCGCCGATAACGATGACGATCAGCAGCAGGCACGGGATGGCCTGAACAACGACATCCAGCTTTTCCTTGCCCTTAAACGAAGTGGTGCTGCGGTAGCCGTGCTTTTTCGCCAGGAAGTAAACAACCAGCATGCACGCAAGGCCCCACAGGAAGCCCGGAATGTAACCAGCCATGAACAGTGCTGCGACAGAGGTGCCGCCGGAAACCAGCGAGAACGTAATCATGACATTGCTCGGCGGAATCAGCAGGCCGGTCGGCGCGGTTGCGATGTTTGCCGCTGCGGAGAAGTTCGGGTCATAGCCCTCGTCCTTCTCAATCGGGCCGATGATGGAACCCATTGCAGAAGCAGCTGCCGTACCGGAACCGGAGATCGAACCGAACAGCATGTTCGCAATGATATTGGTCTGCGCCAGAGCGCCCGGCATACGGCCGGTCAGAAGCTTCGCCAGGTTGATGAGGCGGATGGCGATGCCGCCCTTGTTCATCAGATTGCCTGCCAGAATGAAGAACGGAATGGCAAGCAGGCTGAATGTGGAAATACCTGAGAAAATTCGCTGCGCACCGGTCAGGAGGGCAACGTCAACGTCCATGATGGGCAGAATCGCACAAATCGAGGAAACGCCCAGGGCTACTGCAATCGGCACGCCGGCAACCAGCATGATGACCAGCAGCACGAGGATAATCAGTCCGCATAAAATGGCTGTATTCATATGTATTACTCCTTTCCGTGCGCGTTATTCTTTTCCATCACTCTGCCCGTGTCCGGTTCCTCTGCACAGGTCGATGATATTCATGATACCATAGACAAAGATCAGAACGCCGGAAACAGGGATGATGGTATAAACGATGCCCATCGGAATGCCCAGAGATGCAGTAGTCTGCGTCATGGTCAGCTGAACGATGGAAGTACCGCCGAAAATCATGATGCCAACAACCATCAGAATCACAAGCAGTTCAATGATAACTTCCAGAACCAGCTTGGTTTTGCCCTGGAGCTTGTCAGCGACAAAGCCCATGCGCATATGGTCGCGCTTGCCGAATACCAGTGCGGAAGCCAGCAGCGCCATCCAGGTAAAGCTGTAGGTCAGCAGTTCCTCGGAAACCGTACTCGGATTGTTGAAGATATAGCGCGCGACGACCTGATATGTGCCGACGCATACCATGAGGGCAAACACAATGGCACAGGCATAGCTCAGTACCGTGTCAATTCCCTTGCGCAGTTTTGCAAGTGCGTTCATATTCAGTTGCCCTCCTTCTCTTCGTACTGCTTGTTGATTTCCTGGATATGGTCATACAGATCCTGAATGGACGGGTTGTTGTCCAGCATCTCCTGCTGTACATTGGAAACCGCATCCTTAAAGAGCTGAACATCTACATCGATAAACTGGACGCCCATCTCTTCCTCGGCAATGCGCTTTGCCTCCTCGACCTGATCATCCCATTCCTCCAGCTCAACCTCAGTGGACAGAGCAGCGGCCTCTTCAAAGATCTTGAGTTCTTCGTCGCTCAGGCCGTTGAGGAACTTCAGGTTGCCGATGAGCATATCCGGCACCATCTGGTGGCGGTTATAGGAGTAATACTTGGCAACCTCACCGTGCTTGTTGTTGGTCAGTGCGAGCTCGTTGTTCTCTGCGCCGTTGATGACGCCCTGCTGGATTGCAGTGTAAACCTCACCGAAGCTCATCGGGGAAGCCGCTGCACCGAAAGCATTTGCCATCTTGATGCTGGCCGGGCTCTGCTGTACGCGGATTTTCAAGCCCTTCAAATCCTCCGGCTTTTCAATCGGCTTTGTCGCATAGAAGCTGCGGGAGCCTGCATTGTACCAGGTCAGTACGCGGAAGCCTGCCTCGTCGGTGGATTTATAGACATTGTTCATGTACTCGGTGTCCATCATGGTTGCATGATAGGCCTCCTCAGACGTGAACAGATACGGCATGCTGAAGATTTCATAAACATCTGCGAACGTCTCCAGGTTTGCGGTGCCTGCGACAACGAAGTCGATCGCACCGGTCTGGGTCAGCTCAATTGCCTTCTGGGCACCACCCAGAAGTTCGTTCGGGTAAATCTGAACCTCGTATTTGTCCCCCAGATTTTCCTCTATATACTCTTTAAATTTCAACAGTCCTATGTGCTCCGGGTGCGATTCCGACTGCGCATGCGAAATACGGATGATTCTTTTTCCGTTTCCTACCGACGCACAGCCGGACAGCAGCATGGTAAACATGCAGGCACATAAAACCAAGGCAATGATCTTTTTCACGCGTTTCATCAGCTAACATCTCCTTTCCTCCCCTCACAGCGTCAGAAAGAAGCAGATCAGGGAAGATCAAAAATCAGTTGTGGAGCGTCGGACCAGATAGCCTTTTGCGTATACCTTATGGCTTATCTCTCTCTTTTTCAAAAGAAGCATCATCGAATCAATGATGATCTTACAAAGACGCTCTCCTCGGCTGTCAATGGTGGACAGTTCCGGATCACAGCTCACGGAAATCTCGGAATTGTTGTAACCAATGATGCAGACATCCTCCGGCACGGACAGCTTTCTGGCCTTGGCGTACTTGAGTGCGCCGACTGCCAGGCCATCCTCTGTCGCAAATACGCCATCGATATCCAGACCCGGTGTCTTCAGCAGCAGATCCCGCGTCTGTATAATCTGGTTCGGCGTATAAATCTTGAGTGACTCATCGACCGGTATTCCGGCATCGCGCAGTGCGGACTCGTAGCCCTTCAGCTTCTGATTGGCGCTGAAGGTATGTGAATCGCTGAGATAGAGAATCCGTTTCCTTCCGGACCGGATCATCTCTGTGACAGCAGAATATGTCA
>CALYTA010000116.1 GCA_945486175.1 uncultured Clostridia bacterium
AAAAATGTGACAAGCCTGCCCTTTTCGGGTTCGCCGAGGATCGGATGCTGACTGATTCTCATTGTCGGAGTTCCCTCTTTTCCTTTTGTCAAACCAATAAAAAGAGCCTTGCCGCACTTTCCGTTGTGAAAGAAAGTCCGACAAGACTCCGTCGTCTGAATTCACTGATCTGATTTTGTTCATTCCGGTGTTTTCCACCGCTTTACAGGTGTTATTATACACAGAAAGTTTACTTTTTTCCAGTGTGGAATACACCAAAACAGACCGCAGTTCAGACTGTTTCTTTTGCCGTTTTTACAACTTAAATTTGTGCTATTCCCCATATTATTTATATTTTTACGCCAAATTTACAACTATTTACTCCATTTTCTGTTTTTCTTTCCCCTTTTCTCCTCCCGGTATATTCTTCCAGCTCAGTTTATACCACTTTTCGCTTCCGGTTCTACTTCTTCTCTGCACGGCATGTCGGCAAAAATATACCCGATTGCATCTGGACAAGGACACGCCTTCTGCCCTATAATGAAAGAAAATTCTTTGCCCTGCTCCGGGGAGGTGTCTGTCATGGTGCATTCGGAGCTTTCACAAACCGAGCTGCTGTTCTGCCAGCTGGAAGCTGCATTCCATAAGCAGGTGACCGACTTCACATTCCATGAGAAAGAAGCGATGTTCTGCGATTTCAACCGCGCTACGCGCGAGAGCAATGACAGCCTGCTTTCCTGTATCACAGGGAGCATTGTCTTTCCGGGCTTCCGCCTGTGTGTGACGTTTGAGCCGCGCCATCCGCGCCTGCTCACCGGCGTGTTACAGCTCCACATCCGCTTCGGTCTGCGCGCGGATGCGCGCGCATATCCGATTTACGCCGTCCTGCCGTATCTTGACCCGGACGATTTTTCGTGCTATACGCTGTCCGCTGTCACGACACCGGAGGAGCTGGAGTCGGGTATGCAGTACCTGTTCCGCGCGTTTCTCCGGCACTATGCTGCACTGCTCCGCCTGTGCAGCGAACCGGAAACGCTTGCACAGATGGATCAAGCGTTTTGCGACGATGTGACGGCCTATTTTCAGGACGATGTATTTTCCCGCTGCACACAGCATCCCGAACAGCTCTCCGTCTTCCTCGGCTGGTATAACGATGCGCTCACACGTAGACTGTGCTCCCGCCCATATATGCTGTTTGTTCTGGGCAATCTCTCCGCAGCGCAGCGTGCCTATCGCAGCCGTTCGCGGTACAGCCGGCTGATGGCATATGAACAGCGCCTGTATGCATTTATCCAGCGCCTGCTCGCGGAAAACCGGACATATACCAGCCTGCCGCGCGGGCTGTGGTTCTTCGTGCCGGAAACCGCCGCGGAAAAACAGTGCACAGAGCGCGCCCGGTCGCGGTCACTGGCGCTCGGCGCTGTGCTGACCCATGCGCTGCTGTGCGTGCTCACGCAGGGCGCCTATGCGGTATTCTGCCAAGTATTCGCGCAGCGCCATCTGCTTGTGCTGTTTCCCAGCCGCGCCGGCCTGCTCGTATTCGCGTTGCTGCCTACCCTGCTGCTCAGCCTGCTCCTGCGGCATTCGTTTTATCACTGGTTCGCTGCGAAAGAGGAAGCTGCACTTCTGGAAGCTGACCGCATGCCCGGCTCCACTGTGCGCATCTGGGGCTCGCGTGCCATCATCACCGTCTGCCTTGTTTTCCCGCTGTTTTACGCGAACAACAACATTGCCTTTGACGCCGCCGGTGTGTCAGATAACCGCGCCTTCGGCGCTGAAGGTTCGTATACGCGCTATGAACAGGTTGTGCTGCATCAGGATGACAGCCGGTATCTGCTGTGCTGCGGCAGCGCGGAACCGTTTGTACTCAACCACATGGCGACCGGTAACCAGATCCGGTCATACATCGTGCCAATCCTCACCAAAGGCGGCAGCACCGTGGAGCTCTCATAAATCCCATATCTGTGCGGAGCATTCCCCGCACAGATTTTTTTCGGAACATCATGCGTTTTCCGAAATACTGTTTGACTTTCGCCCTGCTGCGTGCTTTAATGATGATGTTGTCATTCTTTCTGCAAATTTTCAGTTATGTTTTGACAGATAACACGGATTTCCCGCCTTTTTTACGCAAAAGAAGTACACATGCCGAACAAAAAGGGCATGCCGGAAATCCAATCGGCAAATAAATCAGGAAGGTATGCATATGCCCTGCAAAAAATCCCCTTATTTCGGGCCGTTCATGATGCTGTGCGCGTCCCTGCTGTTTTCCACCGGCGGCCTGTTGTGCAAATTTATCCCGTGGTCGCCGCTGACCATCAACGGCGTGCGCAGCCTGTTCAGCACCCTTGTGTTTCTCATCTATTTCCGGGTGACCCATCACAGGCTGAAATTTAACCGCACCGTATTTTTCGGTGCGCTGTGCATGACCGGTGTGACCACACTGTTTATTATCGCAAATAAAATGACTACCGCTGCCAATGCCATTATTTTGCAGTATACGGCACCGGTCTGGATTATCCTGTTCATGGCGGTACTGTTCCATGTCCGCCCGACAAGGCTGGACATTGTCACCTGTATCATTGTCTTTGCCGGTATTCTCTGCTTCTTTCTGGACAGTCTCGGCTCAGGCAGCATGGCCGGCAATGTCATCGCTGTGCTGTCCGGCGTCTTTTATGGCGGGCTGTTTCTGCTCAATCAGTTCCCGGAGGGCGATGCAGTTTCCTCCATGGTTCTCGGGCAGATAATCTGCGCCGTGCTGATGGCGCCAATGGTCGTACAGGAAACCGTGTTTACGCCGCAGGTACTGCTTGCTGTCTTTCTCCTCGGCTTTTTCCAGGTTGGCGTGGCATATCTCTGCTTTTCCATCGGAACCAAGTATACCCGCCCGGTTTCCGCATCATTGATCGCCGGAATCGAGCCGATCCTCAATCCGGTTCTTGTCGCTGTATTCTGGGGCGAAACCATTGCACCGCTGTCGATGGCCGGCGCTGCGATTGTTGTCGTCGCTATTCTGACATACAACATCCTCGGCTCGTCTGCACCGGCATCTGATGAGCAGCCCGCCTCAGGCATCCCACAGTAATTTTAATATCTCACCGCCCCCGCGGCAGATCTTGTATCATAAACCCTGTTAGGAGGACACAAAAATGGATCTCACTTATCGTCCCAGACGCCTGCGCTCCAGTATGCGCCTGCGCAAAATGGTACGCGAAACACGCATGGACAAATCGTCCCTCATCTACCCGATGTTTGTCACCGAAGGCACGAACATCAAGGAGGAAATCCCCTCTATGATGGGACAATACCGCTACAGCGTCGACCGCATGGAAGAAAAGCTGATCGAACTGGCAGAAGCCGGTGTCGGCGGCGTCATGCTGTTCGGCATCCCGGATCACAAGGATGAAGTCGGCAGCCAGGCCTATGCCGAAGACGGCATTGTACAGAAGGCATTCCGCAAGGCAAAGGAAGCCTGCCCGGAGCTGTACATGATCGGCGACGTCTGCATGTGTGAATACACCTCGCACGGCCACTGCGGCGTGCTGTGCGGCCACGACGTCGACAACGACAAGACGCTGGAGCTGCTCGCGAAGACCGCACTTTCCCAGGTACAGGCGGGTGCGGACATGGTCGCACCGTCCGATATGATGGACGGCCGCGTCGAGGCAATCCGCTCCATTCTCGACGACAACGGCTTTATCAACACGCCGATCATGGCGTATTCCGCCAAGTTCGCTTCTGCATTCTATGGCCCGTTCCGCGATGCAGCTGACTCTGCGCCGTCCTTCGGTGACCGCAAGACCTATCAGATGGACTACCACAACCGCCGCGAGGCGCTCAAGGAAGTCCTGCTCGATGTAGACGAGGGCGCGGATATCATCATGATTAAGCCCGCCATGGCTTACGGTGATCTGATCCGCGAGGCAAAGGACAACACCTGCCTGCCGATCGCAGCCTACAGTGTAAGCGGTGAGTACTCGATGGTCAAGACGACCGCTGCCGCAGGCTTCCTCGATGAAGCGGCAATCGTCTGTGAAATGGCAGCCTGTGCGTACCGCGCGGGCACAGACATCTACATCACCTACTTCGCGCAGGAGCTGGCAAAGTACATGGATGAAGGTCGTCTCGGATAATTTCTCCAAACACAGCAAGAGGCTCAGATCCCGTTCAGGAAATCTGAGCCTCTGTTTTTTTCGCCCTGTTTTTACAGCAGTGTGTATTCCAGCAGAATGCGCTGCACGCGGCTGCCGTCGGAAATCCCGTCCGGCAGGAGAGCCAGCGCGACCTGTGCGAGCGGCGCATCCGGCTCGCTCTCATTTCGCAGCATTGCGTAATCGCCGTCAATTGTGACAACCGTATAATTGACCGGGTCTGCATATCCCATGGTTGTTTCCTCCTCTTTTTAAGATTCACTCGGAACAGTTTGCCGCATCGATGGCGATGACCAGCAGCAGTCCCATTTTTTCATCTGCCGGGTTGGCAAAATCCAGCACATAGGTATCGCCCCAGTGCAGCGGTTCCTTGGAGATGTGTATGACTGCACTGCAC
>CALYTA010000117.1 GCA_945486175.1 uncultured Clostridia bacterium
ACACACCTCGTTGATTATTGTATCATTTTTGACCAAATTTAGCAAGGATTTTTTTTGCTTTTTGTGTGATACGCCCAGTACCGGAAGGCATTCCCCTTCCCGGCCGCTTATTGCGCCATAAAAAAGAATCGGTACGGAGTTTTTCCGTACCGATTCTTTTTTTGAAATCATTACAATATTTTCATTTTACTTATGCACATCATTGGATTTGGGATGGCAGGCATCCGCCATGCCGCAGCTCCCGCAGGAGCAGCCGCAGGAACAGGAGCCCCCGCCTTTTTTTCTCTTCCGTATTCCCGAAATAACGATTGCCAGGAATACCGCCGCGACAACCGCGGCAACAAGGAATGTTGCAAGATTCATAAAAAATTCCTTCTTTAATTGCGTGCCGCAGATGTATGAACCGCCAGCACATTGTCATTGTACTTATTTCTGCGGAACAGCAGGTACAGCATGCCGATCAGGACGATGATTGCCACAGCAGTCCAGATGGAGAATCCACCGCCGGTGAACAGCGTGCCAAGCTGATAGACAATCAGCGAAACCGCATACGCGAACGCACACATATAACCGATTGCCGCGCAGGTCCACCTGGCATTGTTCATCTCGCGCTTGATTGCGCCCATCGCCGCAAAGCACGGCGCACACAGCAGGTTGAAGATCATGAACGAGAAGGCCGCCAGGCCGCTGCCGCCAAAGAACTCCTGTCCGATGATGGTCAGTGCCGCAGAGTTGCCCTCTTCGACCAGCTCCATCGCCAAGTCAGCATTTGCCATGGAAGACAGCGAGCCGAATACGCCGACAACCTCTTCCTTTGCAACCAGGCCGAGGATGGTGGCAACCGCTGCCTGCCATTCGCCGAAGCCCAGCGGGACAAACAGAACTGCAATGCCCTCGCCGATGACATTCAGGATGGACATCTCATCGCCGTCGCCGATATAGTGGAAGCCGCCTTCAAAGGTCAGGCTGTTGAGCAGCCAGATGATAATGCTCGCTGCGACAATGACAGTACCGGCGCGCTTGATAAAGCTCCAGCCGCGCTCCCAGGTCGCACGCAGAACATTGGTTGCCACGGGCGCATGATAAGCCGGAAGCTCCATGACGAACGGAGCCGGATCGCCTGCGAACGCCTTTGTCTTTTTCAGAATGATGCCGGAAATGATAACCGCAGCGACACCGATGAAGTATGCTGCCGTCGCAACCCATGCGCTGCCGCCGAATACCGCGCCGGAGATCAGGCCGACAATCGGCATCTTTGCGCCGCACGGGATGAAGCAGGTGGTCATAATGGTCATCTTGCGGTCACGGTCCTGCTCAATGGTGCGGGATGCCATGACACCCGGAACGCCGCAGCCGGATGCAACCAGCATCGGGATAAAGCTCTTGCCGGACAGGCCGAACTTGCGGAAAATACGGTCCATAATGAAGGCAACACGCGACATATAGCCGCAGTCCTCCAGAATGGACAGCAGGAGGAACAGAATCAGCATCTGCGGGACGAAGCCCAGAACCGCACCGACACCGCCGACAATACCGTCTGCAACCAGGCTGGTCAGCCAGTCCGCACAGCCGATGGCTTCCAGACCGGATGTCACACCCGGTACAATCCACTCGCCGAACAACGTGTCATTCATAAAGCCGACTGTCCAGTCGCCGATGGTGCCGATGGAAATGGTGTAAACCGCCCACATGATAACCGCAAAAATCGGCAGAGCCAGAATACGGTTGGTCACAATGCGGTCAATTTTATCCGAGGTGGACAGCTGACCTGTTTTCGCCTTTTTGTAGCAGCCCTTCATGAGGGATGCAATATAAATGTATCTCTCATTGGTGATGATGCTCTCCGCATCGTCGTCACACTCATTCTCAGCGGCCTGAATGTCCGCTTCGATGTGTTCGAGAACATCAGCGGCAATGTCCATCTGCTCGAGCACCTTGTTGTCGCGCTCAAAAATCTTGATGGCATACCAGCGCTGCTGCTCCTCCGGCATGGCGTGTACGGCAGCCTCTTCGATGTGGGCAAGCGCATGCTCGACCGCACCGGAGAAGGTGTGCATCGGAACCGTCTTGCCGTTCTTTGCCGCATCAATGGCAGCCTCTGCCGCCTCCTGAATGCCGGTTCCCTTCAGTGCGGAAATCTCAAGCACCTTGCAGCCCAGCTCACGGGACAGCTCCGCAATGTTGATTTTGTCGCCGTTCTTCTGCACAACATCCATCATGTTGACTGCAACGACGACCGGAATGCCCAACTCGGTCAGCTGTGTGGTCAGGTAGAGGTTGCGCTCGAGGTTTGTGCCATCGACAATATTCAGGATGGCATCCGGACGCTCACCGATCAGGTAATTTCTCGCAACAACTTCTTCCAGTGTATAAGGAGACAGCGAATAAATACCCGGAAGGTCAGTAATTGTGATATCCGCATGCTTCTTTAATTTGCCCTCTTTTTTCTCAACCGTGACGCCCGGCCAGTTGCCGACGTACTGATTGGCACCGGTCAGCGCATTGAACAGCGTGGTTTTGCCGCAGTTCGGGTTGCCGGCCAAGGCGATTCTCAATTCCATACATTCATTCCTTTCCGCAAGAGATTAGCAAAAGCTAACCACCTGCCAAAAAATAAAGACCGTCAAAAACGATCTGTTATTTTACCTCAATCATCTCCGCGTCTGCTTTGCGGAGGGACAGCTCATAGCCGCGAACCGTCACTTCAACCGGATCGCCGAGCGGGGCAACTCTGCGCACATGAATCTCAACGCCCTTCGTAATGCCCATATCCATGATGCGGCGCTTGACTGCGCCTTCTCCGTGCAGCTTG
This sequence comes from uncultured Clostridia bacterium, assembly GCA_945486175.1. Lineage (GTDB taxonomy): Bacteria > Bacillota > Clostridia > Oscillospirales > Butyricicoccaceae > Butyricicoccus_A. The sequence goes on from CALYTA010000117.1 coordinate 2,813, forward strand.
ACTACGGTGACGGTGTCGCCAACCTTTGCCTGCTTCAATGTATTCATGCCATGCTCCTTTCTCTGCCCAAGCCGTCAGATCATGATTTTCTGTGCCATTTCCTTACTGATGGCGATACGCGATTCTTTTACGTTCACAATGACGTTTCCGCCCATCATCGTAATGACTGTCACGCTTCCGCCCGCGACAAAGCCCAGATTTTCCAGGTGCTTTTTGACGTCCGGTCTTCCGCCGATCTTTTTGATGATGTTTTCCTCACCGACAGACGCGAGTGTCAATGGCATCATGACTCCGCCTCCCTTATGTGATCTATTTGTTAGTACATCCTAACACTATATCAATCTATTTCGCAATTAGCCTTTGCTAACCAATTCGTATGATACATTTTTTCCCCGGTTTTGTCAACCATTTTTCGCAGTTGTTTCACGGTGATCTATATTTTCGTTATATCTGCGCATGCGTTAGCTTATGCTAATCTCTGTTTTGTGCAGAATAGACAGACACGGCGTATCGCAAAATCGGATACGCCGTGCCAGATTCAGTCCTTTCTATTTATTTTTCCGCTTCCGGCAGGACAATGCGCAGGTGCACCGGCTCCTCACTTTCCAGCTGCACGCCCGACGCGAGGTCACAGTACAGCTGAAGCACACCGGACAACAGGTTCATGAGATACAGTGCCTGCGGCATGCGTGTCTCCGGGTCGGTCAGCTGCGCCTGGTCGAGACAGTTCTCCACCATCTGGCGGAGCGTTTCATCCCCGCGCGCATAAAACTGTGCGAACGCCGCTGCGCGCTTGAGCGAATACAGGATATACGGGGCTTCCGTGCCCTCCGCCGCCGTCTGCGGCAGGATGCTGCGGAACACATGCGCACGCACCTGCGGCGCTACCGCGCTGTGCACGGTCTCCGGAAGATGGCTGTCCGGCATCAGGTCGTCCAGCAGGTACAGCGCCGCGCACAGATACTCAACCGCAAGCCGCCGTGTCTGGTCGCTGTCCAGTCCGAGGTCGCGCCTCAGGTCAGCGTTGAGAAACAGGTTGTCATATTCCGCCAGCGTGACATTTTCGAACAGCCGGCAGTATTCCTCCATTGTCAGATTGTTCATTTCATCCATATCCGTCACCTCAAGTCGATTTTGTAACAAACACCGGAATCGGCGGGTCACCCGCGCGGTTGGAAAACTGTACCGTCAGCACGGTGTACCGCTTCGGGTCAATTGTCTTCACATATTCCAGCAGCGCGTCGCGCTCTTCATACCCGCTCGCGCCGCCATAATAGATGCTGATACACATCAGGCCGCCGTCGCGCAGCAGCTCCAGTCCCGCCTCGATGGCGGCAATCGTGCTGTCCGCATGGGTGAAAATGCTGTGGTCGCCGCCCGGCAGCCAGCCGAGATTGAACACGATGCAGTCCACACTGCCCGGTTCGGCATACTGCGCCATGTTTGCATGGCTGTCCAGCACCGCGCTGCCGACTGCATCCCAGCCGCTCTCCGCCAGCCGTTTTTTCGTATTCTCCACTGCCTGCGGCTGGATGTCAAACGCGAGCACCCTGCCGGCGGCACCTGTCAGACCGCACAGAAATTCCGTATCCCGTCCGTTGCCCGCCGTGGCGTCTATGATAAAATCTCCGGGCCGGATGAACTGCTCGAGGTATTTATGCACCAATGTCAAAGTATTCACGATTCGCCTCCCAAATGTAACACCAATA
>CALYTA010000118.1 GCA_945486175.1 uncultured Clostridia bacterium
TGTACTCGATTTATGTATTACCACGGCAATTGTGGCAGTGACAACCGGGGCGTCTGCGCTGCTGGTAAAGTGGACGGACAGCTCGGCCAATGTCACGGCGCTGTATATGCTCGCTGTCCTGCTGGTTGCCCGCACCACGGAGGGCTATGGCTGGGGTATCCTCGCATCGGTCATGGGCGTGTTTGCTGTCAACTATGCATTTACCGATCCGTTCTATAAGCTCAATTTCACAGCAACGGGTTATCCGGTTATTTTCATTTCCCTGCTGCTGATCTCGATCATCACCAGTGCGACCACGGGCAGTGTCAAGGAACAGGCGCGCCGGTCGCGCGCGAGTGAGCAGCGCATCTGCAAGCTGTATGAGTTTTCCCAGCAGCTGGCCAATGCGCATGACACTGACAGCATGATCGATCTGACACTGCGGTATCTGCATGAGCTGCTGGGCTGCCCGGTGCTGTTTTTTCAGGATGAGGACAGCCTGGTAAACAATCAGGAGCGCGTCTGCGGGCAGATCAGCGGCTTTGTGTCCGATTCCATCGAACGCGGCGCGGTGGAAGCGTGTTTCCGGGAAAAAAGTGCTGCCGGCGCGGGAACCATGCTGGCGCCGTATGCCATGTTCCACTATATTCCGCTGATGAGCGGGGAGACCATGCTCGGCTGTTATGGCATTCAATGGAAAGACAATCCGGTTGACGAGGAGATGATGGAGCATATCCGCGCGATTCTTGCACAGACCGGCATTTCACTGGAACGCCAGATGCTGGCGGAGGAGCGCAACCGCGCGGCGCTTGCGGCTGACCGCGAGATGATCCGCAGCAACCTGCTGCGTTCGATCTCACACGATCTGCGCACCCCGCTGACCGGCATTATCGGAGCGTCGGCGGCAATCGAAGAAAGCGGCGACCGCATCGGTGCCGTGGAGACCAAAAAGCTCGCTGCCGACATCCATGAGGACGCGGAATGGCTGCTGCGCATGGTGGAGAATCTGCTCTCTGTCACACGCGTCTCTCAGGTGACCAACCTCAAAAAATCGGAGGAAGCCGCAGAGGAGGTTATTGCCGAAGCGGTGGCACGGTGCAAAAAACGCTATCCGGATGCACAGATCAGCGTACATCTGCCGGAGGAAATGCTGTTTGTCCCGATGGATGTGACACTGATTGTACAGGTGCTCATCAATCTGATTGAAAATGCCATCCGTTATGCAGGCACGCCTGTCGATGTCAGCCTTTGCCGGCAAGGCGGAAACGCACAATTTACGGTGCGCGATTTTGGACCTGGCATTCCAAAGGAACAGCGTGATACCCTGTTTGAAACGACGCAGGTACACTCGGACAGCAGGCGCGGCGGCCTTGGCATTGGATTGACCCTGTGCCGTTCCATCATCATCGCACATGAAGGAAAAATCACTGAAAACAATCATCCGGACGGCGGCGCTCAGTTTGTATTCACCCTGCCGATGGAGGAAACCGCATGAACAGGGAAACCATTTTAATTGTTGAAGACGAGCAGCCGATTGCACATGTCCTGACAACTGTTCTGACAGCCAACGGCTACCACACCCTTCAGGCAGAGACCGCAAGCCTTGCGCGGTCCATCATCAATTCGCATTGTCCGAGCCTGATCCTGCTCGACCTCGGCCTGCCGGATATGGACGGCCTGGAGCTGCTGCGCTGGCTGCGCGGCTGGTCGGGTGTTCCGGTTCTCATCGTGTCGGCACGTGAGGAAGAGAGCCAGAAGGTAGAGGCACTCGACCTCGGGGCGGATGACTACATCACAAAGCCGTTCGGCACCTCCGAACTGCTTGCACGCATTCGCACAGCGCTGCGCCATCAGGCGAAGCTGGATTCCGGCGACGATCTGCCGCGCGGCAGCTATACCGTGCGCGACCTGACGGTGGACTTTGAGCGCAGACAGGTGCTGCTGGCGGGTGAAATTGTCCATCTGACACAGATTGAATATAAGATTGTCGAGCTGATCGCGCGCCGTCCCGGCCGTGTGCTGACCTATGACTACATCATCAGCCGCATCTGGGGACCGTATGCGACCGACAACAACCGCATTCTGCGCGTCAACATGGCACATATCCGCCGCAAGCTCGAGCCAAACCCGGCAGAGCCGTATTACATCCGCACGGAAATCGGCGTCGGTTACCGCATGGCGGAGGAATAACATCCATACAGAAAAAACCTGAGGCAATCCGCAGCGTGCGGACGGTCTCAGGTTTATTTTTTATATGATGCATTTGTCTTTAGCTCGTTCAGTGGATATGGCGGATCCTGGTGTACAATGAGGAGGATTTTGACGCGCGGCTTGTCCAGATCAAAACGGATTCGCTTGATATAGATGTGGTATGGGTGCTTTTCCACGAATTCATGATAGGTCTTGGAATCCCTGTCGTTCAGGCGGCCGATTTCCTCGCCCTCTTCTGTGATGACGGTACAGTTGGCACCGTTAGAATCACAGATGATGAACACGGGCTGTCCTTTGATACATTCCTCAATGACCTGGCGCCGGGCCTTTTTCCCGGTGCCCTTGAGCTTCCAGATCAGGCGGACATCGCCATTTGCGGCGGGAGCCGGCACACTGCTGGCGGAAGCATTTGAAGCCTGTACGGTCTGCTCATTGCGTTCCTGTTCTGTATGTCCCATTTGCAGTCGCCACCTTCCCGGTAAAATATTATATAAATATTATACCATAAAATACCCATCCAATCAATGCGGCGGCGCGAAAAAACGGGAACACAGGTGCGCTGCACCGCAAAACTGTGCATGCAAAAAATGTAAAAATTGTATATTTATTTGAGCACAGTTCGTGATATAATGGATGCCAGAGTAAAAATCGCGCGATTACTACCAATAAATTATGTGAGGGATCAGTATGTCTGAACGTTATGAATTGAACAAGCAGCTTGCCCAGATGCTGAAGGGCGGCGTCATTATGGATGTTACCACGCCGGAACAGGCGAAGATTGCAGAGCAGGCAGGTGCCTGCGCAGTTATGGCGCTCGAGCGCATTCCGGCGGATATCCGCGCGGCGGGCGGCGTATCCCGTATGAGTGATCCGAAGATGATCCGCGGCATTCAGGAAGCTGTTTCCATCCCGGTCATGGCAAAGGTCCGCATCGGCCATATTGTCGAAGCACAGATTCTTGAGGCGATTGAAATCGACTACATCGACGAATCCGAGGTTCTTTCTCCGGCGGACGATGTATATCATATTAACAAGACGCAGTTTAAGGTGCCGTTTGTCTGTGGTGCGCGCGATCTCGGCGAGGCACTGCGCCGCATTGCCGAGGGTGCCTCCATGATCCGCACCAAGGGCGAGCCGGGAACCGGTGATGTTGTGCAGGCTGTACGCCATATGCGCAAGATGATGAGCGAGATTCGTCGTGTCGCATCCATGCAGCCGGATGAGCTGTTTGAAGCGGCGAAGCAGCTTCAGGTTCCGCTGGGCCTGCTGCTCCAGGTACATGAAACCGGACGTCTTCCGGTTGTCAACTTCGCCGCAGGCGGCGTTGCAACGCCGGCAGATGCAGCGCTCATGATGCAGCTGGGCGCAGAGGGTGTCTTTGTCGGTTCCGGTATCTTCAAGTCCGGCAATCCGGAGAAGCGCGCAACTGCTATCGTACAGGCTGTCACGAACTACAATGACCCGTACAAGCTGGCTGAGCTGTCCGAGGATCTCGGTGAAGCGATGGTCGGCATCAATGCGAACGAGATTGAGCTGATTATGGAGGCGCGCGGACAATGATAACCATTGGTGTGCTCGCCGTACAGGGCGCGTTTATCGAGCATGAGCACCGTCTGGAGCAGCTGGGCGCGCGGGCAGTCGAGCTGCGCTGCGCCGAAGACATTGACCAGCCGATTGACGGCCTGATTCTGCCGGGCGGCGAATCAACCGCAATGGGCAAGCTGCTGCGCGAGCTGGGCATGCTCGACACGCTGCGCGAAAAAATCCGCGCCGGGCTGCCGGTGTTCGGCACCTGTGCCGGACTGCTGCTGCTGGCGGAGGAAATTGAAAACGACAGCCGCCGTCATCTTGCAACCATGCATATCACAGCTTGCCGCAATGCGTATGGAAGGCAGCTTGGCAGCTTTTTCACCCGTGCTCCGTTTGCCGATGAGGGCGAGATCCCGATGACCTTTATCCGTGCACCGTATATTGCGTCCGTAGGGGAGGGCGCCGAGGTGCTCGCTGCCGTCGATGGCAGGATTGTCGCGGCACGGCAGGGTACGCAGCTTGTGACCGCATTCCACCCGGAACTCGGAGAAAGCACGGCAGTTCACCGGTATTTTCTGTCCATGGTGCGCGAAAGCCTTGCAGACGGCGCGGCATAAAATTGAACAGATATTTTGTTTGTGTTGGGCAAAAAACCCTTCCGGGGGCGCGGTGAAAAAATGACCAAAAATCGCGAACGGTCATTTTGTTCGATAAAAAGTTAAGATTATTGGACAAAAATGCGGAAATGTCCGGTTTTAAAAAAGAATTTGTTGAATTTCGTCG
>CALYTA010000119.1 GCA_945486175.1 uncultured Clostridia bacterium
GATATTGAAAACGGCAAATATGATCCCAATGCCTGGAAATTTCATCGGGATTTATGCAACTATTTTTATGAAAACAGGAATTTTTATCGCAAGGCAATGAAAATCCGGGGACAGAACTCTTTCTCTGAGCATTTCCGTGAGCGATGCATTCCGATGTTCATCTGTGTACTGGAAAATCTGGTTGACGAACCCGGCATCAACGAAATTCAGCTGAACTTCTTCGCCGATGCGTTTCTGCTTTCCATCGAGCGATGGATTCTCAGCAAGGACTGTGTGCAGCCGGACGAATTTATTGAAGCGATGAAATCCTGCATCCGCATTGCCCATAAAATTCATGTCGACGACCTGTGAGTACATAAAAATCCGGCTGGCTTTTTCGCCAGCCGGATTTTTTCTCTGTTCGGGTCTCTCACAGCCCGGTCAGGAAGCTCTGTATTTTTCCGATGTCACCGAGCAGCTGCTGCCGCTGCTTTCCGATCATCAGTTCTTTGTTGTTGCGGGCATATGCCTCACTGCCGTACTGCCCGATAAACCATGTGCTGAAAAAGTTGGTATTCAACTCGGTCACAAAGACCACCAGCTCCTGGCTCTTGCCAAAGGCAGCCTCGAGGAAAGCAAATGTGTTCTCCAGCTCCTGCGACGCGGTGTTTCCCTGCTCCTCCATTTTCTGTACCTCTGCCTGAAAGCGCTCGGAGATCAACGCAAAGCCGTCGTCGTCACTGCGGACTGCCTCTGCAGACAGAAGCGCTCTGTCGTTCTCGAGCTGCTGCGCTGCCCGCAGCAGTGCGGAGACCTCCCGCCGGTCAACTGCTGCGGCCTTCTGGCGGGCATCCAGCGATTTGCGGATGCGGTCAGATTCGCGTGCCAGCAGGTCGCCCAACGGCTGCTGTCCGAGATACCGCTTGACGGATTTCAAACCCTCAAACAGGCGCGAAACAGACATGTCGGTGTAATATGCTGTAGAAAACGCCTCGGTCAGGCGGCCGATCAGCAGGCCAATCACGCTGAGCCGTTCGTCAAACGGAGCCGTTTTCAATCGTTCCAGCGCGGCAGCAGGCAGCCCGCCGGACAGGATTTCATCCACATGGTAATCCGACTGATATTTACGGAACAAGTCATAATAGGCGGCAAAATCGCGCGCAATACGCGGATGCTGGAGGTATTCCAGAATAACCGGCTCATCCACCGGCAGATCGAGCTGTTCGCAGGTGAGCAGGAACTGTGAGAGATCCTCCCATCCGCGCGCTGTGACAAAGGCCTGCCCGTCCACCGTGGTCTCAAACGCATAAAAATTCTGCTTTTTGATGTCCAGATAGGAGAGAATCGCGGGATGAATCCGGCTGCGGTAGGCATATTTTTTCCAGACCGCATAGTCCTCTTCGACATCGATGCGCCGCAGGCGGTCGAGTGTGACGACATCAAAATCGCGCACGGATTTGTTGTATTCCGCCGGATTTCCGGCGGCGACAATGATCCAGCCCTCCGGCACAAAGTGGCTGCCGAAGGATTTGCGCTGCAACAGCTGGAGCATGGTCGGTGCAAGCGTTTCCGAAACGCAGTTGATCTCATCGATAAACAGAATGCCCTCGCGCAGGCCGGTCTCCTCCATCTTGTCGTATACAGCCGCGATGATTTCACTCATCGTGTATTCCGTGATGGTCAGCTCCTTGCCGCTGTAATTGCGCTTTGTGAGGTACGGCAGGCCGATGGCGCTCTGTCTGGTATGATGCGTGATGGTGTAGGACACCAGTGCAATGCCGCATTCTGTGGCAACCTGCTCCATAATTGCGGTTTTGCCGATGCCCGGAGGGCCCATCAGCAAAACCGGACGCTGGTGCACGGAGGGAATGCAGTAATTCCCCTCCCCATCCTTTGCCAGATAGGCCCGCACGGTGTGAATGATTTCCTGTTTTGCGCGTAGTATATTCATTATTTCATTCCTTTTGTAATATCGTCTGTGCCAAGAACGAGCTTCATCGCCCACGGCGGCACCATATGATCCGCATAATTGTCGTCCAGAAACAGAAATGCGACATCATAGGGCGGCCGCTTCTGTGGGAAAATGCCGAATCCATCGGTAAAAAACAGCATGCCGCGCAGGTGCAGCAGTTCGCCCTGCCGCTGCAGCTGCTCTACATAATCAAAGACCGGACGGAAATCCGTATCACCGTTGCCGCTGACCTCAAATGTCTGCAAAACCTCCGTCAAATGCGCGGTATCCGTAATTTTCAAATCCGACTGGATGTCAGCATCGCATTGGATGATGTGGACATTGACCGATCGGAAAAAGCTGCCGGTGTCCAGCAGCAGGCTCACAGTCTGTTCCAGAAAGCGACGCACCAGTTCCCCGCTGCACGAGCCGGAGGTGTCCACCGCAATGACAAAATCATGGATTTTGCGCGCCTCGCGGTATTCCAGCTCCTCAATCAGCGGCATGTTTTTGTACAGCTGCATGCTGTAGTTGTAATAGCCGTAATCAAAGCTGTCCGGGTCGATGCGGACTTCCTCGCGCGTGACGGCAAATTTCTGCAAAAATTTTCGGTAATCACAGCGCTCGCGGTTTTCAATCTGCAATTGCTGCCGCAGATTGCCCGCCATGAGGTTCAGCTCCCGGTGAAAGGTCTCCATCGAGGTCTGTGTCTTGCGGCTGATGTCCTGCCATTTCTGATCGACTTCATCCCGGTCAGGCGGCGGGCTGTCAGAGGAACCGCCATCCGGTGACGGCTGCCCGTCCTTCCTGTCATTCTTCAGCTGTTCCCAGAATTTGTGGTCATCTGCCAGAAATTCCTCCTGCATGCGCCGCTTTTCGGCATAAGGCATGTGGGACAGCACGCCGTAAACCTGTTCGGCGTTGCAGACGGACAGCTCCAGACGGTCATAGTATTCCTGCCTGCGGTCAGTGACCAGCCGCTGCACGCACGGATACTCCATGGAATCCAGCACAGACTCCACGGCGATATCGCACGCGAGGTTCCAGTCCTCCGCATCGCGGTCTTCCTCCTGTGTCATGTGCCGGAAAATGCAGTGCAGCACCATATGCAGGTAGGCGCGGTTGACGCCCACCGGGTCATCCTGATAGGCGGAAATCAGATAATTGGGATTATAAAAGATATGCACACCGTCAGTAGCGATGGTACGTGTGTTCAGGTTGAGCTCATAGGACAGTGCGGACAGCGCGATATCCAGAAACCGCATGGACAGGTAAAGCTCGCTGCGCGACAGCGACAGAATGCGGTCTCCGATCCGGATCAGCTGTTCATGTAGTGCATTCATGCCAGACCTCCTATAGAGCAAACCTGTGCGTCGGCCTGCCGAAGCGCGACAGCCGGTGATCCATCAACAGGCTGACGCCTTCCGGGAAATCGCTTTCTGAGGCGACAGCAATTGCGTCTTCCAATTGCTCCCGGGCCAGCAATTCATTTTTGATGAGCAGCTCCAGCCGCGGCAGGTCACGCGCCGCCAGCACGGCGGAAACAACCTCCGGCGCATGCGCGGACAGATACTCCAGATACGCTTCCCGGTATTTCGGGCGCAGCTGATAAGGATACAGCAGGCGGTAAAACGCAATGGCCTGCACAACCTCCGGCTCGTCCTCGCGCACGGCGCGCGGGAATGTCCGGTCATATTCATCAAAATTGACGCCGTTCCGCGTCACGCACATCCGGTAAAACGAACCTGAGCCATAGGTGACCGAGCGAAATTCGCGCGGCGGAATGATTTCCTGAAAGGCATAGTCGTATTCCGGAAACAGAAGCACGACCGTCTGTCCATTCTCCGCCGTGATGGTCAGTGTAATTTCGTTGGTGAAATCGGTCACAATGCTTTTAAGCCAGGTCAGCCCCCGCACGGAAATACGGTGAAGCTCCCGGCAGTTTTTAAATGCACCATCGCCGACTGAGCGCAGACCGTTTCCCAGCACCAGCTGTTCCAGTGCAAAGCAGTTATAAAATGCATGGTTGCCGATGGAATCGACGCTCTCCGGCAGTGTGACGCGCCGGAGCTGCGGCTGCTGTGCAAAGGCATAGTCACCGATTTCCGTCACCGGCAGTCCCTGCCATGTATCCGGAACCGTCAGAAACGCGGCGCTGCTGTTTGACTTGACCAGCACGGCTCCGCGTTTTTCCTGTTCAAATATCAGTTTTTCCATCCAATGCCCCCTGAACCTGTGGTTTGATCGTCCTTATTGTACCACGCTGTCCGCCGCTCTGCCACAGTCGGGCAAAATTTTATTTGAAATCCACCCTCTCCGGCAGAAAAAAGGCACCTGCTGCACATGCAGCGGGTGCCTGTTATGGTTTGTATTTGGATGTTCCGGCACTTACGCGCCCAGGAAGCCCTTGAGATCCTCGATCAGGTCGTCCGCATCCATGCCGTGAACCTCTGCGGCCTGTTCGAGTGTTTCCATGCGCGCAGACGGGCAGCCGATGCAGTGCATGCCCATATTGGTCAGGATATCTGCTGCCTCCGGGATTGCTTCCAGCAGCG
>CALYTA010000120.1 GCA_945486175.1 uncultured Clostridia bacterium
ATCCTGCTTGAACATCTTGGATTTCTGCCGTAATTCCCCCAGAACGTACCATGCGCCGCCGGTGAACCGGCGGCGCATTTCTTTTACATTCCGGTTACACTTTCGTCACAGGTGGTTCGTTGACAGGCATCCGGTGTCACGATATAATAAAAATAGTACAGAAATCCTGCAAAATCCAGATTTTTTGCAGTTTCTTCCAATTACAGAGAAAGAATTGAGAGATATGATAGAAAATAACGTTGAACAGTTTGCACAGCTGATCCCGCAGAAAGCCGACCTCAGGGATTTCGCTTTCATGGCGGAATCCTTCCAGCGTCTGATGACCTATTACCGTTGCGCGATCATGGAAGTGGAAACCAAATTCCGTGTGCTTGATGTCCAGCTTTCCCTGAGCAGTGAAAACAACCCGATTGAAACCATCAAAACCCGCCTCAAGCGCCCGGAAAGCATTGCCGCAAAAATCCAGCGGCGCGGCCTGCCGTTTACGCTGGAATCCATCGAGCAAAACCTGTTTGACATCGCCGGTGTCCGTGTCATCTGCTCGTTCCCCGAAGACATCTACCGCCTCGCGGACAGCCTGCTGCGGCAGGACGATGTCACGCTGATCGAGCGCAAGGATTACATCCGGAATCCAAAGCCGAACGGCTACCGCAGCCTGCATCTCATCATTGAAATCCCCATTTTCCTGCAGAATGAAAAGCGCATGATGAAGGTCGAGGTTCAATTGCGCACCATCGCCATGGATTTCTGGGCGAGCCTGGAGCACAAGCTGCGCTACAAAAAGGATATGCGCAGCGTGGAGCATTACGACCAGATCTCCCAAAAGCTCAAGGCGTGCGCCGAAATGAGCGCCACGCTTGACAGCCAGATGGAGGCCATCCGCAACCAGATCGAAGGAATTTGAAACAGCGCAAGACCCGCCGGTTGGAGCTCCGGCGGGTCTTGCTTTATCTTGGAGTATAAAAAAGAGAGTTGTGCAGGTTAGCGATATATTATGCCAGTACCAGCGGCGAGAAGATGATGTACATCAGGACAACAACTGCAATGCCTGCAATTGCCCAGTATTTGCCGGTCTTCCACGGCGTCATATCCAGAACCTGTGCATCCGGCATCTCCCAGTCGGTCTCACGTGGTGCAACCTTGATGCAGATGAAGTAGATGATGCTTTCGAGTACGAACAGCGCAAAGACGACATACAGATAGTGGAACTGGCTGAAGAACGGGATGACCTTGGTCAGTCCGTACAGCACCATGTGCAGCGGCACGATGATCTTCGGTGCGACAGCAGGTGCCTTCTTGCTCAGCAGGCCGAACAGAACAGCGGTCAGCAGCGGCATGGAGAAGAAGCCCCAGCACTCGTTGATGAAGTTCATGATGCCGGTGCCGAAGTACATGACAAACGGCGAGATAATGATGGCGATAATGCCGACGACAGTGCCAAAAATCTGTCCGACCTTGACAACCTTGTTGTTGTCGGCATTCTTGCCCCAGATCGGCTGCCAGATGTTCAGCGTGAAGATCGTAGAGGCGGAGTTCAGGACAGAGTTGAACGACGACAGGATTGCGCCGAACATAACGGCCGCGAGGAAGCCCAGCAGCGGCTTCGGAATGACTTCCATGACGAGCAGCGGATATGCCTGGTCGGCAGCCATGCCGACGGAAGTGTCCATCTGTCCGTTTGCTGCAAGCAGCTGGAATGCGATGATGCCCGGAATGACGATGACAAATACATCGAGGCATTTGAAGAAGCCTGCCCAGATGGCGCCCTTCTGACCCTCTGCGAGGTTCTTGCCGCCAAGGGAGCGCTGGATAATCGACTGGTTGGTTGCCCAGTAAAACAGGTTGTTGACAAACATGCCGGTGAACAGCAGCGGCCAGGGTACCTCCGGCGGAAGTGCGGACGGTGACGACCATGCATTCATCTTTTCCGGTGTTGCAGTGGCAAAATGCTCGATACCAGCGAGGAAACCGCCGCCATCCAGTTTGCCGAGGGCAATGATGCCCAGAATCGGAACAGCAAAGCCGCCGATAATCAGGCCGACGCCGTTGATGGTATCGGAATACGCAACCGCCTTCAGGCCGCCGAATACTGCGTAGCACATGCCGATGATACCGGTTGCCGCACAGACGATGGCGATGGCAGTGAAGTAGCTGACGCCGAAGATTTCCTGAATGTTAAAAATCTTCGCCAGCGCAACTGCGCCGGAATACAGGATGGTCGGCAGCATGGTAATGACGTATGCAATCAGGAACAGGACGGAGAACAGGCGCATAGTAGCCGTATCATAGCGCATCTCGAAGAATTCCGGGATGGTTGCCACGCCGCCCTTCAGGAAGCGCGGAAGGATGACAAAGGCGAGGATAATCAGCGCGAATGCGGAGGTTGCCTCCCATGCCATTGTACTCATGTTGCCCGCAAACGCCTGGCCGTTGGTACCGACCAGCTGCTCAGCGGACAGGTTGGTCATCATCAGGGAGCCTGCGATGACAATTCCCGGCAGGCCGCGGCCCGCGAGGAAGTAGCCTTCCTTGGTGGACAAATCGTCGCCGCGCGTCTTCCACCACGAAAGAATCGCGACGAGTACTGTGAAACCTACGAATGTAACAACTGTAAACACCGTATATTTCCCCTTTCAATATATTCTTTTTATCCCACACTTTACTTCTGTGAAAATGTGAAACAACTCGGTTATGTGCGGTGCAGTCTTCCAACTCTGCGCCGCAGTTTCACACGTTGTATAATAAACAACGCAATGAATATTACTAAAAATATAACACCTTATATGTTGAATTTCTCAAAATGGGCATAGGAATGGCAGGTAGGGGAACGCGGTCCCCCACCTGCCGGATGGTTTCCTGGAGAGATGGAGAATGGAACGTGTTATGAGACGGTTTCTCTTTTGTCATCCGGAAGGGAAAGCAATCCGGATGAAAGAGGGATTAGTCGTAATCTACCCAGCATGCGCCATTGTTTGCCGATTCGACGCACTTTTCGATCCACTTGACGCCCTGTGCACCCGACTCGACATTCGGATACCAGAAGTCGCCATACTCTTCGCCGTTGTTTGCTGCGTCCATAGCGACAGCAAATCTGCGGTACAGGTTTGCCCATGCCTCGAACAGGCCTTCTGCATGGCCACCGCCGATGCGGTCTTCGACGCGTGCTTCCGGATACAGATAGCCTGCGCCGCGCTCCAGAACGCGTACCGGCTCGCCTTCGATTTCATAGGTCATCTGATTCGGACGCTCGTCATCCCACTCAATGGATGCCTTGGAGCCGACGACGCGGATCTTGTGGTCGTGGCGTGCGCCGCAGTTGATGGAGCTTGCCCAGCAGTATACCTTTGCGCCCTCCTGGACAGATTCGCTGCCCTTCAGCTTCATGATGACAAACGCGTTGTCTTCCAGCTCACGGCCCTCGACGAACGAATCCTTGGTGCACATCAGGTTGTCGATCTTCATATCCGGAATCATTGCCTCAATGATAAACAGCGGATGAGTGCCGACATCACCCAGTGCGAAGGACGGGCCTGCCTTGGTCGGGTCAAAGCGCCACTTGGCTGCCGGATTGGTCTCCTCAATCTTGTAGTTGTAGCCGCCGAAGGCAAAGCTCATGTTGATGACGCGGATATCGCCCAGGTCGCCGTGCTTAATCATCTGACGTGCCTGCTGAATCATCTGATGGCCGGAGTAGCCGTAGGTGACACCGACAACACGGTTCTTTTCCTTTGCGAGGGCAACCAGCTCTTCTGCCTCCTCAGAGGTGAAGCACAGCGGCTTCTCGCAGACAACATGCAGGCCTGCTTCCAGTGCAGCCTTGCAGACAGTGTAATGCATGCCGTTCGGGGTGGCAATGGAGACAGCCTCAATGCCATCCTCACGCTTTGCCTCTTCCTCGAACATGGTCTTGTAATCCGGATAGCAGCGATCCGCTGCAACGCCCAGTTCAGCGGCAAATGCCATACCGCGCTCCGGGTTGATGTCGAATGCGCCTGCAACCAGCTGGAAATTGTTGTCGCGCAGGGCTGCGGAACGATGGATGTAGCCGATCTGGCTGCCCTTGCCGCCGCCGACCATTGCCCAGCGAATCGGATGATCCAGTACCTTGGAACCGTTAATCATAGTCATTTCCTCCTCAAACTCAGAATCCCAAACGGACTCGCTTATGTCAGATTACATGCTTCACATTGTGTTTGCTCAGATTGTGTACGTTATTCAGATTGCGTAGCCGACCGACTTGAGATAATCCACGCTGCGCTTGACATCACGCAGGGACGTATCGGAGTTGCGCGGGTCACGCTCCTGTTCGATGGTAATGTAACCGCTGTAACCGATTTCCTCCAGTGTCCTCTTGATTGCCGGATAATCGAGCGCGCCGGTGCCGATCGGGCACATTGCGCCCTTGCCGCAGCCATCAAAGAAACGGATGTGCTCACCGAGAACCTCGCGGTAAACCTTCTCATTGACGTCCTTGAAATGGACAT
>CALYTA010000121.1 GCA_945486175.1 uncultured Clostridia bacterium
TGCGGATATAGTTCATTCTAAGCTTACCGGAGATGTGAGCCTGAATGACCGGCTTGGCCGGATTGTTGAGCTCTACCTTAAAGGTAGCATTTGGCAGCGCCTCTATGACGGTACCTTCCAGTTCGATTAAGTCCTCTTTCGGCATCTCAATTCCTCCCTTTGTCAATGAAGTCTACAGCCCTGCATTATTTGCCTGGGCCCCGCGCAAAAAAGACAGGATTCAGCATCTCCTGTCCGCAGCCGCACGCGGGAATTCTCAAATCATGTGGGTTCGGTGCCCTGTGTCACCATTCTTCTCCGTTTTCAAGAAGAGTCAGAATATACGGCTCCCCTTCGGTGATCGCAACCGAATTTTCGTAGTGCGCAGACAGCTTTCCATCCTTCGTCTTGACGGTCCAGCCGTCAGACAGGCATTTGACTGCATACGTTCCTACATTTACCATAGGCTCAATGGCGAGGGTCATTCCCGGCATAAGCCGCACGCCGTGTCCGGGCCGCCCGAAATTCGGTACTTCGGGATCTTCATGCAACTTTGCACCTACACCATGTCCGACGTAATCGCGCACAACGGAATAACCGTGCGCCTCGACATATGTCTGGATGGCATGGGAAATGTCTGATATTCGATTGCCCTTGCGGGCAAACTTGATGCCCTCATAGAAACTCTGTCGGGTCACTTCGATGAGCTTTCTTGCCTCTTCCGACACCTCTCCGCAGGGAATAGTGGCGGCACAGTCGCCGTGGAAGCCGTTGACATACGCGCCGACGTCCACCTTGACAATATCACCCTCGTGAATGACACGGGAACGCGAGGGGATGCCATGGATTACTTCATCGTTGATCGAAACACAGGCGCTTCCCGGGAACCCCCCATAACCGAGGAAAGACGGGGTTGCCCCTGCCTGCTCAATGGTTCGCCGTACGATTTTATCGATTTCACCTGTGGTGACCCCTGGCCGGACAGCACGAGCCGCAGCGGCACGTGCCGCTGCGGTGATTCGTCCTGCCTGACGCATTAATTCCAGCTCTTTGCTGGATTTCAGTCTGATCATCTCGTTTAAATCCCCAGTGCTTCGCAGGCCAGCTTCTTGGTACGCTCGAAGTCGTTGTCGATTTCGATGCTCTTCAGCTTGCCGAGGTCAGCATAGAAGCCCTTGACCGGCTCGGTCTGCTTGTGGTAGGTGTCCAGACGTGCAAGTACAGTTTCCGGCGCGTCATCCTTGCGGATTACAAGCGCATCGCCGCACACGTCGCAGATACCCTCCTGCTTCGGAGCCATAGCTTCACTGTTGACATTGTAGGTTGCGCCGCACTTCAGGCATACGCGTCTGCCGCTCATGCGGGCTACAATGGTCTCATCCGGGATTTCGATGGACAGTGCACAGTCCATCGGTACAACCTTCTCCAGAGCCTCAGCCTGGGGGATGTTGCGCGGGAAGCCATCGAGGATGCAGCCGTTTGCGCAGTCGTCCTGTGCAAGACGCTCCTTGATCATGCCGATGACAACCTCATCCGGAACGAGATCGCCGGCATCCATGTACTTCTTCGCGCTCAGACCGAGCTCGGTCTGATTCTTGATTGCTTCTCTGAGCATGTTGCCGGTAGAGATCGACGGAATGCCCATCTTCTCGATGAGGTAAGCCGCCAGTGTGCCCTTACCGGCGCCCGGAGCGCCTAATAAAACGAGTTTCATTTTCTCGATCTCCTCTATTATAGCCGCTTATTCCTGGAATTGCAACATTTTTATTCAAGGAATCCCTTATAATTTCTCATCATGAGCTGGCTCTCCAGCTGACGGACGGTTTCCAGTGCGACGCCGACAACGATCAGTACCGAAGTACCGCCCAGCGCGACGCTGCTCAGGCTGGAATTGAGTGCACCGATGATCAGCGGAATACCTGCGACGATGCTCAGGAAAATGGCTCCGAGGAACGTCACCTTGCCAAGTGCCTTGGTGATGAATTCGGAGGTCGGGCGGCCCGGACGGAAGCCCGGAATAAATCCGCCGTTCTTCTTCAGGTTATTCGCAATTTCAATCGGGTTAAACTGGATTGCTGCATAGAAGTAGCTGAACATAAAGATCAGCAGGATGTACAGCACAATGTAAACCGGATGATTGGACGAAAACCAGTTGAAGATGGCATCGCTCAGCGAACCTGCCTCCGGATTGACCATCATCTTAATGGTTGCCGGCAGCGACATGATCGAAGCGGCAAAGATGATCGGCATAACGCCGGAAGCATTGACCTTGATCGGCAGGTGTGTCGACTGGCCGCCGTACATCTTGCGTCCGACGACGCGCTTTGCATACTGGATCGGGATACGGCGCTCGGCGTCCGAAATGAAGACGACGAAAACGACGATTGCCAGCGAAACCAGAACAACCAGCACTGCGACAAACCAGTTCAGACCGCCGCGGATCATTTCGATCAGAGAGGAAACCATCGACGGTCCTCTGGAAACGATACCCGCGAACAGCAGGATGCTGATGCCGTTGCCGACGCCGTTCTTGGTGATGAGCTCGCCCATCCACATAATCAGCGCGGTGCCGGCGGTGAAGGTCAGAACGATGACCAGTCCATGCCAGAAGTCTCTGTACTGAATCAGACCGTTGCTTCTGAGCAGGACATAATAGGAATAGCCCTGGAGAAGGCCCAGCGCCACGCCGAGATAACGGGTGATCGCTGAGAGCTTCTTCTGGCCTTCCTCGCCGCCATCACGCACCATGCGCTCCAGTGCCGGAATGGCAACTGTGAGCAGCTGGATGATGATGGAAGCGTTGATATACGGTGTGACGGACATGGCGAAAATGGTCGCATTCGACAGGCCGCCGCCGGAGAATACGTTCATGAAGCCGAGCATGGTGTTTGCCACGGAATCAAAATATTCTGCGAGTGCCGCAATATCAATATAAGGTACAGGGATAGAGGAGCCTATGCGGAACAGGAGGATGATGAACGCGGTATAAACCAGCTTCTTCCTCAGTTCCGGCACATGCCAGGCGGATTTTAAGGTCTCAAACACCTTATACCACCTCGGCCTTTCCTCCTGCTGCCTCGATTTTCTCCTTTGCGGAAGCAGAGAAAGCAGCTGCCTGGACAGTCAGCTTCTTGGTGATCTCACCATTGCCCAGAACCTTGACACCGTCGAGGGTCTTCTTGACAAGACCTGCTGCGACCATGTCAGCGACAGTGACAACTGCACCGTCTTCGAACTTATTCAGATCGGAAACATTGACCACTGCATTTTCGGTGCCGAAAATGTTGTGGAAACCGCGCTTCGGCAGGCGGCGTGCCAGCGGCATCTGGCCGCCTTCAAATCCCGGACGGACACCGCCGCCGGAACGAGCCCACTGACCCTTGTGTCCGCGGCCGGCAGTCTTGCCGTTACCGGAACCAGCGCCGCGGCCCTTGCGGTATGCAGGCTGGGTAGAACCTTCAGCCGGCTTGAGATCCTGTAACTTCATGTTCTACACCTCCTTATGCGTTAGCCTCGACCTTGAGCAGGTAGCTGATCTGAGCGATCTTGCCACGGGTCTGCGCATTGTCGGGCTGAATGGTTACATCGTTAATCGTCTTAAGTCCCAGGGAATGAGCCGTGGCAATGTGCTTCTGCTTTCTGCCGGACAGGCTCTTAACCAGGGTAATCTTCAGGTTTTCCATGATGAACTACCCCTCCTTATTAAAGTTCGTCAACCGACTTGCCGCGAACAGCAGCAACCTGGGATGAGTCGCGCAGTTCCTTCAGACCCTCGATGGTTGCGGAAACAACGTTCTGCGGGTTGTTGGAACGCAGGCACTTGGTACGGATGTCCTTGATGCCCGCCATTTCTACGACTGCACGGACTGCGCCGCCGGCGATAACACCGGTACCGGGAGCAGCCGGCTTGAGCAGGACGCGGCCCGCGCCAAACTCGCCGATTACCTCGTGCGGGATGGTGGTGCCCTTCAGGCTGACCTTAACCAGGTTCTTCTTTGCGTCCTCGATGCCCTTGCGGATAGCGTCCGGAACTTCGGAAGCCTTACCAAGGCCGAAACCGACAGTACCCTTCTGGTCGCCGACTACTACGAGAGCCGCGAACTTGAAGATACGGCCGCCCTTGACGGTCTTCGATACTCGATTTAATGCGACGACTCTTTCCTGAAATTCGGATTCGCCGCGATCATACTTACCAGCCATGTAATAACCTCCTTCCGATTAAAACTTCAGGCCGCCCTCGCGGGCGCCTTCTGCGAGTTCCTTGACACGGCCATGATAAACGTAGCCGCCGCGGTCAAACACGACTTCTTCGATACCCTTAGCCTTTGCACGCTCAGCGATCATCATGCCGACCTTGCGTGCAGCTTCCTTGTTGCCGCCGTACTCGCTGAAGTCCTTCTCGGTGGAGGATGCAGCTGCAAGCGTTACGCCCTGAACATCATCGATTACCTGAGCGAAAATGTTCTTGGAGCTTCTGAATACGTTGAGACGCGGGCGCTGAGCA
>CALYTA010000122.1 GCA_945486175.1 uncultured Clostridia bacterium
CATGCTGGAAACTAACTCCCTGGTAAACCTGTCCATCCATTTCAAAGGTTACACCGTTACGAAATTCGCCTGCGGTCATAAATAAAGTCCTCCATATAAAAGAATAAAATATCTTTTTATTAAATCTCCTATTATTCTACCCTATTGCACGTACTTTTGCAAGCACTTAGCCGCAAATTACCAGTTCTTTCGGCGCATTTGTCAGGTTGCGGCAGCCGTCCGGCGTGATGCACAGCATGTCCGCGATACGCACGCCGAATTTTCCGGGCAGGTAGATACCCGGCTCAGCGGAGATAATATTGCCCGCTTCGAGGGGATTTGCATTGTTCGGCGCGGCAACCGGTGTCTCATGAATATCGATGCCGATGCCATGCCCGAAGCTGTGGCCGAAGTACGGCCCATAGCCTGCCTGTGCGATGACATCGCGCGCTGCCTTGTCCACATCGCGCCCGCTCACGCCCGGCTTTGCTGCGGCAATGCCTGCACGCTGTGCCTCCAGTACAATATCATACACCTTCCGCATCTCATCGGTGACATATCCGACTGCGACTGTGCGCGTCATATCCGAGCAATAGCCCTCAACGGTACAGCCGAAATCCATTGTCACAAAGTCGCCCGCCTCAATTTTTTTGTCCGACGGCACGCCGTGCGGCATGGATGATTTTGCACCGGAAACCACGATCGGCTCAAACGACATTGCCTCTCCGCCATAATCGAGCATGCGGTAGGTCAGCAGCGAGGCAATGTGCTTCTCCGTCACGCCCGGGCGGATGTCATTTAAAACCTCTTCCAGTGCGCGCTCGGCAATGCGCTGTGCCGCAATGCAGCAGTCGATTTCCCGCTGGCATTTGATCTCGCGCAGCTTGCTGAGCAGCGTGCCCATCGGCCTCAGCTTCGCGGTCAATGCACGTTCCCACTGTGCGTGGTCGGCACAGGTCATAAAGCCCTCTTCAAAGGCGAGCGTGTGCACATCGTCCTGTGCGCAGACGGCATTGACCATCCTCGCATACGAGCCTTTTACCTGCTCGACCGCGAAGCCCTCGCCGATGCGCTTCTTTGCCGCCTCGATATAGCGGAAATCAGTGAACAGATAGCCGCCCTTCCGGTCAATCAGGCACACGCCCGCCGAAGACGGAAATCCGGTCGCATAGCGGCGGTTCTGCGGACTGGTAATCAGCACCCCATCGACATCCGCCTCGCGCAGTGCAGTTTGAATTTGTTTCAGCATAAGTCATACCTTCTTGTCTATTGCAGAAAATTGTTTCATATACTCTTGGTAACAGCGCATCATCGCGGCGGCATCCTCTGCCTGCGTGCCGGCCGATTCACAGATAAAGCGGGGCGTATAGCCGCGCGCAGCGGTTTCCTGTGCAACCGCGTCAAATTCCGGGCCATACACCGTATCCGTGAAGTTCAGATGGCGCACCTCGCCGCCCTTTCCGTATTCAATTTTGGAAAAATGGCTGTGGAATACGCGCGTGCGCTCGATGCCGATGGTATTTTCCATGAGATCGAACAGCGCCGCAACATCCTCACGGGTACACATGCCGCCATGTGTGCGTGCATTGAGGTGTCCGAAGTCGATGCACGGCAGCAGCCGGTCATCGAGCGCAACCAGCTCCATGATCTCCTCCGCCGTGCCGATGACGTTGATTTTCCCCATCGTCTCAAGACAGATGGTGACATCGCCATAACCTGCCGCGTCGCGCTGCTCCAGAATCCGGCGCACGTTGTCACGGCTGTTTGCCATCGCCTGATCGCGGCTGCGCTTGCCCACACCGCCTGTATGCACGACGATGCGGTCCGCACCCATATCATGTGCCGCGCGGCAGCTTTCCAGCACATAGCGCGCATTTTTCTCGCGCTGCACGTCGTCATCCGTCGATAAGTTGATAAAATACGGCGCATGCAGCGACAGCGTGATGCCGTTTTCACGCGCTGCCTGTCCGATTTTCTGTGCGGTGTCCGTGCCGACACGCACACCGCGCCCGCACTGGTATTCATATGCCGTCAAGCCCATCTGCGCGAGCCATGCAGGCGCATCCGCAGTCGCGCGAAAGCCTGCTGCGGCAAACGAATCCGCATTGCCCGCAGGTCCGAATACTGCTTCCATTTCATGCCTTCTTTCATTTTGGGAACCATTTGGACTGCAAAAAATTACAGCCTTACTTAGTGTACTTGATTTTTCACTGAAATGCAACGTGATCGGAGGAAAACAGCATGGAGAACCGAACAAGCTGGATCATTGCCGCCGCAGGAACCGACGCTGTGCGCACGCGTGAAGCGGGCCTGACCTGCCTGCACCTGTGCACGCAGCTCTCTCTGGAAGGGCGTTTCGTCCCGCTGGCCCATCCCGCCAGTGCCCGCGGCGATTTTCTGGGCATCACAGACAGCGGCGGCGTGCCGCGCGGCTGTGACCTGTTTGCCGCCGAAGCGGTCTCCGCTGCACAGGAGCGCGGCTGTGCCGGTATCATGGCGGATTTCGAGCGCCCGCTGCTCCAGGAGCTGACCGCCGCACTTGACCGCGAAACCCACCGCGCCGGACTGCCTTTGCTCATCCCGCTTCCGCTCGCGGAATATGCGCCGAATGCCTGCATCATCGCTGATACGGCGATTTCCGGCGGCAGCCTGGAAGAGCGCTTTTCCGAGCTTCTCCGGCGCTTCGGACGGGGACGCGTTGCCGCACAATTGGTCTGTTCCTGTGCGGACTTCCCGCTTCCCTGTGCCAATCCGAACGGCACGCCGCTGTCCCCCGATGAATTCCGGCAGCTGCTGCACCGCACCGGTTCGACTGTCTTTTTCTCCCGCGAGCTGTGCGCGAAATATTTCACGTATTCCGATGGGGAGCATGCGCACTTTGTCCTGTTCGACGATGCGGACACACTGCACACCAAGGCGCGCCTGCTGCGCGGGCTGGGTATCTCCCGCCTGCTGGCCGTGTATCCCGATGCCTGCCGCATGGGACTGCTGACACCCGTGCAAAAAAGATGACCGCAGGTAGTTTTACCTGCGGTCTGAGAAAAAATCAGTGGTTATTGGGGAACAGCTTTCCGAACAGCCAGTGTGAAAACGGCGCCGCCGCAAACATATTCCAGAAAAATGCCATCGGGAAATTTTTCAGGAACGTGCCGACCCAGATTGCGGGAAGCTGGACAATCGGTGCGCCGCCGAGAATAAGGTTAAACAGGATGGATTCAACCATGCTCATGGTGGGGCACATCACGGCAACTGTGCCCGCCTGCCGCATCAGCTGGCAGAAATATGGATTGTCTTTTTCCGGGTTGCAGTGGCGTGCCATAAATCGTGCGCCCAGCTTATTGCCCCAGAGATTGGAGAACAGAAAGACGAACGCGCCCATATACAGCGCTTCCTTAAACGCTTCCCAGAACACGATATTGGTCATGTTGCTGAAGCCGCCCGCAGACAGGTTAAAGCCCATCTTGATGGCGATGTTGTAGACCTCCATGCCGTACGCCATTGCATACGACATAATCAGCCCGAAAATGATGCCCTGTGTCTTTGTCTTCGGCATATGTATCTCCTCCTGCGCAGAACGCGCAATATAATGTGAATCGCCGCCTTGCACGCAAAGAAAAAAAGCGCATAATATCCGAAATCGGATATTACACGCTTTGCGATAACCAAATCAATCTTTGTGCTACACGGTACTTTTATTTTCGCACATGCTGCGGCAAAAAGTCAAGGAACTTTTTTTGCAGAAGCGCAAAAAATGCGGTACAGCCGGAGCCATACCGCATTTTCCGTTTTCAGAAGTGCCTTACCAGACCTGATTTCCCTTGCTGTCCATAAACGAACGCTTGCAGTAGCGGCACTCAAGCACCGGGCCAACCAGCGGCAGGGGCTTATGGCAGTTGGGGCAGCGCCATTTGACCATGTTCACGGCGTAGAATACAACCACGCAGATAATCGCAGCATAGCCCAGGCGGTTTGCAATCAGGTTGTTTGCATCCTGCGTCGCAAAACAGATGATGCATGAGATGACAATCATGGCAATTCCCGCCATCAACACATAGAATGCGAGGCGATGCCACTTGCGGTATGGTTTTTCTTCACGGAACGGCGTTTTTGCCATATATAATCTCTCCTGTTATTTTTTTCACCTTATTTTAACACATTCCCCCACGGGATGCAACGCTATGCGCTGTTATCCACAAGAAATACACAAAACTTTTAGCAGCAGTCGCAGGAATTGCCGCCGTTGCAGCCGCAGCCATTGTTATTGCCCCAGCCGAACGAGCCGTTTCCGCAGCAGCAGAAGATCAGGATGAGGATGATAATCCAGCAGCAGTCAAAACCACCGAAGCCACACGAATTGTTGCACATAACAAATTCCTCCTGTTTCATAATTTCATTCCCATAGTATTGGGGGGACAGGCCGGAGGTGCAGGCAAAGGGTGGATTTTTCCAAAAAATATCAGCCCGCCCCGCAAAAGCGGGACGGGCTGCAGGT
>CALYTA010000123.1 GCA_945486175.1 uncultured Clostridia bacterium
AGGGAGGCAACACAATGGAACTGTACCAGAAAACAGCAGCCGAGCTCTCGGCAATGCTGAACAATAAAGAGGTCAGCTCGGTTGAGCTGACGAAGGCGGC
Organism: uncultured Clostridia bacterium; assembly: GCA_945486175.1. Classification (GTDB taxonomy): domain Bacteria; phylum Bacillota; class Clostridia; order Oscillospirales; family Butyricicoccaceae; genus Butyricicoccus_A. The sequence continues at coordinate 101 of CALYTA010000123.1, forward strand.
CTTTGCGCGCACCGCGCAGGTTGAAGACAAGGTCGGCGCATACATCACGCTGACGGAAGAGCAGGCGCTGGCAGATGCCGCTGTGATTGATGCAAAGCGCGCGGCAGGCGAGGCGCTGTCCCCGCTGGCAGGTGTTCCGGTTTCCGTCAAGGACAACATCTGCACCAAGGGCGTCAGGACCACGTGTGCATCCAAGATGCTGGAAAACTTCCAGCCGCCGTACAATGCGACGGTCATGGACAAGCTGCATGCGGCTGGCCTCGTCATGACCGGCAAGACCAATCTGGATGAATTTGCGATGGGTTCTTCCTGCGAGAATTCCGCACTCCAGAAGACGCGCAACCCGCATAATCTCGACCATGTCACCGGCGGTTCGTCCGGCGGCGCAGCCGCTTCGGTTGCAGCGGGCGAGGTTTCGATTGCAGTCGGTTCGGATACCGGCGGTTCCATCCGCCAGCCGGCATCGTTCTGCGGCGTTGTCGGCATGAAGCCGACCTACGGCACGGTTTCCCGTTACGGCCTGATCGCATTTGCTTCTTCTCTTGACCAGATCGGCCCGTTTGGCCGCTGTGTGGAAGACGCTGCGATGCTGGCAGATGTGCTGATGGGCCACGACAAGATGGACTCCACCAGCGTGCCGCGCGAATATCAGAGCCTGACCGCAGGCATGAATGCGGACATTCGCGGCATGAAGATCGGCCTGCCGAAGGAATACTTCGGCGAAGGCATTTCCGAGGAGGTCAGCAAGGCTGTCCTCGCTGCTGCGGAAACCTACAAGCAGCTGGGTGCAGAGGTTGTGGAAATCTCCCTGCCGCTGTCCAAGTACGCGCTGCCGATTTACTATATCCTGTCCTCTGCGGAGGCATCGTCCAACCTGGCGCGTTTTGACGGCGTCAAGTACGGCTACCGTGCAAAGGACTTTGACGGTCTGGTCGACCTGTATGTCAAGTCCAGAAGTGAGGGCTTCGGCCCGGAGGTACAGCGCCGCATCATGCTCGGAACCTACGTTCTGTCTTCCGGTTACTACGATGCTTACTACAAGAAGGCACGTGCTGCACAGCGCGCGATCCGTGCGGACTACGCAAAGGCCTTTGAGCAGGTGGATGTCATCCTGACACCGGTTGCACCGACAACTGCCTATCAGATCGGCGAGAAGACCAGTGACCCGCTCCAGATGTACATGGGCGATATCTGCACGGTTTCGGTCAACATCGCAGGCCTGCCGGCACTGGTTCAGCCGTGCGGCTATGATTCCGAAAAGCTGCCGATTGGCATGCAGCTGATCGGCCCGCGCTTCGGTGAGCAGAAGCTGGTCAACGCAGGTCTGGCATTTGAAAAGGCATCCGGCCTGTCCAACATCGTGGCGCTGTAAGGGAGGAACAACAATCATGAGATACGAGCCAGTCATCGGCCTGGAGGTCCATGCCGAGCTTTCTACTAAGACAAAGATTTTCTGCGGATGCAGCACGGCATTCGGCGCAGAAATCAATACACATGTATGCCCGGTCTGCACGGGTCAGCCGGGCGCGCTGCCGGTGCTCAACAAGCAGGTTGTTCACTATGCAGCGAAGATGGGTGTTGCAACCCATTGCCGTATCAACCAGCTGTGCAAGTCCGACCGAAAGAACTATTTCTATCCGGACCTGCCGAAGGCATACCAGATTTCCCAGTTTGACGTTCCGATCTGTGAGGACGGCTATGTCGATTTCGAGGTTGACGGTGAACCGAAGCGCGTCCGCTTTGAGCGCATCCATTTCGAGGAAGATGCAGGCAAGCTGCTGCACGACGAGGGCGAGGGCACGGTTGTCGACTTCAACCGCTGCGGCGTGCCGCTGATCGAGATGGTAACCAAGCCGGATATCCATTCCTCTGCCGAGGCAAAGGAATTTTTGGAGACCATCAAGACCACGCTGTCCTATCTCCAGATCTGTGACTGCCGCATGGAGGAAGGCTCCATCCGCTGCGACGTCAACGTATCTGTCCGCCCGGAAGGCTCTGAGGAGCTGGGCACCCGCGTCGAGATGAAGAACATCAACTCGTTCTCCGCGGCTGTCCGTGCGATTGACTATGAAGTCAACCGCCAGATCGAGGTACTCGAGGACGGCGGCAAGATCATTCAGGAGACCCGCCGCTGGGATGACTCCAAGGTCAAGAACCTTGTCATGCGTTCCAAGGAGGACGCACAGGATTACCGTTACTTCCCGGACCCGGATCTGGTCGCAGTTGAAATCGATGACGCATGGATGGAACAGATCAAATCGGAGATTCCGGAGCTGCCGCAGTCGCGCTATAAGCGCTATATCGAGGAAATCGGCCTCCAGCCGAAGGAAGCGCGCATCATTTCCGATGCGTTCGACAAGGCATGCCTGCTTGATGAGGGTGTCGGCATGAACCGCGTCGATTCCAAGGCGATTGCAAACTGGATTCTGTCCGATATCTCCAAGTACCTGAATGACAAGGGCATCGAGCTGAAGGACACCAAACTGACCGCTGCCAAGCTGGTTGACATGATCGAACTGATTGAGAAAAATGTCATCTCCGGCAACGCGGGCAAGAAGGTGCTGATCCAGCTGTTTGAGACCGACGATTCGGTTGACGCAATTGTTGAAAAGCTCGGCCTGAAGCAGGTCTCCGACGAGGGCGCGATTCAGAAGCTCGTCGATGAGGTTCTGGCTGCCAATCCGAAGTCTGTCGAGGACTACAAGGGCGGCAAGAAGAACGTCGTCGGCTTCCTGGTCGGCCAGTGCATGAAGGCCTCCAAGGGCAAGGGCAACCCGAAGATGATTAACCAGTGCCTGAACAAGACGCTGGCGAAGCTGTAAACCAAAATTTTTCGTCAGATGACCGGACAGGCGTGCTGTTTTTTGCAAAGCGGCGCGCCTGTCCCTATCTTTCCATCAGTTACATGTTTACTTTCACAAACTAACGTGTTACAATATAGCTGATATTAACGAAGGGACGGGAGACAATCCCGACGGAGGCATAGAATTGATGAACAGCAAGCTCAGAGGAAAATCTATGGATGATCTGTTTCAGGCCATTCTGAATTTGAAGGACATCGAGGAGTGCAGCAACTTTTTTGAGGATTTGTGCACGATCAGTGAGCTGCGCGCGATGGAGCAGCGTTTTCAGGTTGCGCAGATGCTGGACGAAGGACGCATCTACAGTGATATTGCGCGCGAAACCGGCGCATCAACTGCGACCATCAGCCGTGTCAACAAGTGCCTGACCTACGGCTCGGACGGCTACCGCACAGCGCTTGACCGCATGAAGGAGAATGGCAGGCATGAGTGAATATTCAGAGTACGCATTGCTCTCGGAATACTATGACCGCTTCACCGATGACGTGCCATACGAACGGTGGGCGGATTTTTTTGAGCGGATTTTTGAGCAGAAGCAGGTGAAGCCGAAGATTGTTCTCGACCTGGCCTGCGGCACCGGTTCACTGACGCGCATCCTCGCACAGCGCGGGTATGACATGATCGGCGCCGACCAGTCGGAGGATATGCTGATGATGGCGCAGGAGAATTGCTGCGGGCTGGATGTCAAATCGCCTGTCCTGCTGCTGCACCAGCCGATGCAGGAGCTCGACCTGTACGGCAGCATAGACGCGTGCGTGTGCTGTCTGGATTCGGTCAACTATGTGACCGACCCGGAGGTGCTGCGCGAGGCATTCCGCCGCGTGCATCTGTTTCTGGAGCCGGGTGGCGTGTTTATTTTCGATATCAATACGCGGAAAAAGCTCGAACGCATCGACGGGCAGAGCTTTGTGCGTGAGGATGAGGATGTATTCTGTGTCTGGCAGGCTGTGATTGAAAACAGCGACCTGTGCCATTATGATTTTGATATTTTTGAGTTGAATGAGGACGGCGCGTGGAACCGTTATCAGGAGCACCATGTCGAGCGCATTTATGAACCGGACACACTGCGCGGCATGCTGGAGCAGGCGGGCTTTGTGGAAATCGAGCTGCGCGGTGAGCTGTCAGACGACGCGCCGTCTGCGGACGAGGAGCGCATCTTTTTCATTGCGCGTAAACCATTGAAATGAGGAACAACCATGAATGATACACTGATTCGTGTGATCTGCCGCAATGCGGAGATCAAATTTACTGCGGTGCGCACGACGGAGCTGGTTGAGCGCGCACGCCAGATTCACCGCACCCTGCCGCTGGCGACAGCGGCACTTGGGCGCACGCTGTCCGCGGCGTCCATGATGGGGCGTGAGCTGAAGGACGACAACGGCTCTGTGACGCTGCAAATTAAGGGCAACGGCCCGCTCGGTACGATTACGGCTGTCGGCGATTGTGACGGCTGTGTGCGCGGCTATCTGCAGAACCCGGCGGCAGAGATGCCGCTCAAACCGGATGGCC
>CALYTA010000124.1 GCA_945486175.1 uncultured Clostridia bacterium
TTCAAATATTGAATATCTTCGTAATTACGAATATAATATGAGTAATTAAGTGTATACTTTGGGTGAGATAAAACAGTGAGGGAGGATGTCAGGGTACATATGAAGGTGCTAAGGCTTATGCTGATTCAAAGGGTTACGCTTTTGACTACTATCAGCCAGCTAACGGTACTGATGCAACTGATGATGACAGAATTAATGCTATGAGACAGGCTATTGAAGGTGGCGCTGAAGTATTAGTTCTTCCAGGCTTCTTACAGTTCAACGCTCTTGATGTTGTAGCTGCTGAAAACCCAGATGTTAAGTTCATCTTCGTTGATGGCTGGGCAATTGGCAAGGACAACGTTGCTGCAATCACTTACCATGAAGAAGAATCAGGCTACTTCGCTGGTTACGGTGCTGTTAAGGAAGGCTACACTAAGTTAGGCGGTACTTTCGGTGGTGCTGGTACTAACCCTGCATGTAACAGATTCGCTTATGGTTATTTACAGGGTGCTAACGATGCTGCCAAGGAATTAGGCATTACTGTTGATGCTAAGATTTCATTCTTATATGGTGGCGGCTTCTCAGCTTCTCCAGAATTACAGAGCCAGATTTCAGGCTGGTACAACGATGGTACTCAGGTAGTATTCGCATGTGGTGGTTCTATGTTACAGTCTGTTAAGGCTGCAGCTAATGAAACTGCTGATGGCATGATCATCGCCATCAATGCCGGCAACATCGGCTACAAGATTGCACAGCGTCTGGGCGGCTTCGAGGCATTTGGCCCGATTCTTCAGGGTCTGAATGCACCGATCAACGACCTGTCCCGCGGCTGCAATGCTGAGGAAGTTTACAAGATGGCGATCATCACCGCTGGTCTGAAGTAAGAGCATTACCATGAAACCGGTACAGCCGCTGTCCTTCCGGACAGCGGCTGTCTGCATCCTGATCGAAAAATGTGGGGAATGAGAACAATGGGGAGCAAAAAAACTGTCAGCAGGCGGGAACGCCTGTATGAAATCATCGCCAAAGACCGGGGACAGGATAAATTCAGCCGCTGGTATGACCGTTATATCCTTGTACTGGTCTGCCTGAGTGCAGTTCCACTGGTGTTCAAAATCTGGACGCAGAGCATTGTCCTGCTCGACCGCATTGTAACCAGCCTGTTTATCCTGGATTACCTGCTGCGGTGGATTACGGCGGATTTTGACCCGCGCTTGCGTGATCTGCCACAAAACGAAGCCTTTCTGCGCTATCCGCTCACGCCTATGGCAATCGTTGACTTTCTCTCCATCGTGCCGGTCATCACGACCTTCCCGTTTCTCAGCGGAATGAACATTTCCCTGGCATCGTTTTTGCAGCTGCTGCGCCTGATGCGTGTGTTCCGCTGCATGCGGTTCCTGAAAACCGTGCGTTATTCCAAAAGCTGCGTGTATCTGTACCGCGCGCTGATGCGGGAACGCAAAATGCTCGGCATGGTATTGATTGTCGCGGCGCTGTATATCTTTGTCTCAGCGGCAGTGATGTTCTCCGTCGAGCCGAATACCTTCGATTCGTTCTTTGACGCGCTGTACTGGGCGACTGCAACGCTGACTACCGTGGGCTATGGCGATATCCATCCGATGACAGCTGTCGGGCGGGGTGTGAGCATGGTCTCCGCCATCTTCGGCATTGCTGTTGTCGCCATGCCGTCCGGCATCATCACCGCCAGCTTTATCGAAGAGGTCAACCGCACACGCTATCGCAATGAGCGCAAGCTGGAAGTCGAGGTCGCGGAGCTGCTGGATGAGATCCGGCAGCTGCGGCAGGAACAGCGCGAACGCGGGCTGGAGGAAAAAATCGAACTGATTGCCGCACAGGTGCGGCAGGTACAGGAACACCGCGAAACCGATGCGGTTTTGTTGCAGGATCTGTCGGAAGATTTGAAAAATGCCCTGTATCATGGTACAATAACTGAAAACAATAAACATTGACATTTGTAACTGGAGGAACAGAAGAAAATGGCAGTTCACAGTTCTGTAAAGGAATACCACACCCGTGCGCACATGGGTATGATTGACGTAACCGGCGATTTCCAGCAGGCAGTCACTGATGCCTGCCGGGAATGCGGCATCAAAAGCGGCATTGTCACCGGCTTCACCACCGGCGGCGTTGCGGGCCTGACAACGCTCGAATTTGAGCCGGGCATGGTAAACCATGACCTGAAGGCGGCAATGGATGTCTTTTCGCCGTATACCGATGAGCGCGGCCGCGTCATCCCGTATGAGCACCACAACACCTGGCATGATGACAACGGCTCGAGCCATATCAAATCCGCACTGCTCAGCCCGTTTATCACCGTGCCGTTTATCGACGGCCGCATTACGGTCGGCCCGTGGCAGAACCTCACGCTCGTTGAGTGTGACACCCGCGACCGCCACCGCGAAATCGTGTTCCAGGTTATGGGAGAATAAAGAAAAATGCCTGTACTGTCCGAAACCGGACGGCGCAGGCATCTTTTTTTGTCTATGCGGCTCTATGCCGGAACAGCAGCTGGTATGCGCGCAGGAACACCGGGCGCAGCGGGATGACATGAATCCAGACACGGGCAAAAAATTCCCACCGGAAATCACCCGGCCCGATCCATTTTCCCTTGCGCTGTACCTTTGTGACCAGCGCAAAAATCTGTTCGCGGCGCACCGGGCCTTCGATCTGCGTCTGTGCATCGCCCACAATGCCATATCCCTCCGGTGTGACGTGGCAGATGCGGTGCATGACATACTGCCCTGTGATGCGCTGGTAAAACACCATATCGCCCGCGCGCAGCGCGCGGTCAGGTGTGCGGAAGCAAATACTGTCCCGCCGGTCAGCCAGAAATGGAGTCATGCTGCTGCCCGCAACCACCATGCTGACCTCGTGGCCTTCCTCGACCAGCCCGCGCAGCATGGAGACATATTCCGCTGTATCGACAACCTTCACGGCAGACACTCCCCCTTCATTCCGGCTTTCCCTATCATAGCACAAAACGCGGACACAGACAACGCCGCCCGCCGGGTTTTCCGGCGGGCGGCGCTCGATATGGTGCAGATTACATCTGTATTATGCTTTAACTACCGTCGCACGGACAAAGGAACGCAGCATAGCCGCAGCCTCTGCACGTGTCAGCGTACCCTTCGGGTTGAGGTTGCCTTTATTTGTGCCGCTCATCACGCCTTCCGCGACAGCCCACTGCATGGCATTCTTTGCCCAGCCGGATACCTTCGCCGCATCATGGAAGCTGTCCAGCGAAGCGCGCGCGGAAACATCATAGCCTGCCTTCTGTGCGAAGCTGTACAGGATGGTGGCAAACTGTTCGCGCGGAACATTGACATTCGGTGCAAAGCGGTTGTTGCCGACACCGCTGACTACGCCGGTTCCACCGCCCCAGCAGGCTGCTTCCGCATACCAGGCATCCAGGTCTACATCATCAAAAAAGACATACTCTCTGGCTTCCAATCCATACTGGAACGGATAATTTGCCGACATGGCATAGACCATCTGAACCGCCTGTGCGCGGGTGACCTTGCCCTTCGGGGCAAACTGCGTGTCTGCCACGCCGTTCATCAGGCCATACTGGTTGACATAGGAAACGGCATCATAGAACCAGTCTTCCTCTGTTACATCTTCAAATGGATTTTCCCATTCAAAGGACGGTGCAATGCAGACATATTTATAGTTTTCAAAATTTGTCTCGACATCATCCGCTTCCTGTGCGGTAAACGGGTCATCGCCAGCCTTCACCTTCAGGCTGTCATCAATGGAAACCGTTCCGCCCTTGGTCGAAATGGTATCCGGATCAAAATATCCGCTGGCACCGATGCAGCTCATTTCCCCGGAATACAGTTCTAACGCAGCGTTCGTGATATCAATATTGCCCTCCGAGCAGACCAACGCATGGCTTGTTGCTTTGACATAAATCGTTCCGCCGGTAATGCTGAGTTCATGCGGCTCAGGGGTCTCATCTGTCCAGCCGACAAAGATACCATCGCATTGATACCCATTCGCGGCATCGCAGTACAGCAGTACATCGTCAGAAATGGTCAGATCGGATACCTTCATGCCATAGCTCCCCGATCTGCAGATCATCCACAGCTCTGCCGTGCCGCTGATATCACACCGGTTATAGGTGCGAACCGTAATCTCGCTGGTATCCATATACAGTGCAGCGTCCCGTATGGACAGCGGTCTGCCCTGGCAAGCCAGAATACCGGTTCTTGCGCCCTCCATATACAGCGCGCCATCGCCCTGAATGGAAAGCTGTCCGGTTTTGTGGTCATACAGCTCGCCCGCCTGGATACCCACATTGTAATACTGGTCTTCGGCATCTATCTGCGGATACATCGCATTTTCACCCGAAAGGTCAATCGTCAGCGATCCTTCCTCAACAGAAATACCGACCTCATATGTCGCTTGAATCTCCGCGTCGTTCAGATACAGCACGCCGCCGTCAAAATAGGCGTTGTTGTCC
>CALYTA010000125.1 GCA_945486175.1 uncultured Clostridia bacterium
GTTTATCCATCTCAATCTCTGCATCCGTCTTGGTGGAATACAGGGTCAGATGGTCGTAGAACGAATTTTCGATGTACGGCATGTGGTCGCCGAAGAAGACAATAATCGTCGGCTCATCCTGCTCGCTGAAGTATTCTACCAGTCTCTGAATCGCCCGGTCAGATTCCTGAATCAACGAGAGATACTGCTTGGTGTACGGATACAGCGAATCATATTCAAATTCAACTGTCTCCGGGAAGTTGTCATAAACCGTATCGTAGCCGCAGTGATTCTGCATCGTAACGTTGAACATAAACAGCGGATCATCCGATTCTTCATTGTTCGATTCATACGTTTCGATGATCTTATCAAACGACGAATTGTCGCTGACATAGCGGCGCAGATATTCGGTGGTCTCCTCATCGAAGCTGTCGATATCGAGGAAGGTATCAAAGCCCATCAGCGGGTATGCGCGGTTGCGTCCCCAGCCGGAGCCGTAATACGGGTGCATGGCTACGGTCTTGTACCCCTGTTCCGAGAGAACCGAGCCGAGCGATTCGGTTTCGTCGTGGATGTATTGCAGCATCGGATAGCTGCCGGATTTGAAGAATGTATAGGTGTTGCTGGTCAGATATTCATATTCCGTGTTGCAGGTGCCGCCGCCAAAGGCCGGGACAACCAGCTGTCCGGTGATGGCGTTGTCATCCTCACTCAGCGAGTGGACAAACGGCATAACGTCATCGACATTTTCCAGATTCAGGTCGCCAAGGATGGACAGGTCCGCAAAGGTCTCATCCATGATGGCGATGATATTCGGCTGTTCCGCAGTTGCCTCTGTGGTATTCTCACTCGAGACCGAGGAGAGGATGGTGTTTGCATTCTCCTTGGAGTAATCACTCGGAGCCTCGTTGAACAGCGAATCCATGTTGATGGTGAAATTGAGTGCCATGCCATTCCGGCGGTTGGCCGTTACCTGACGCCATGCACTGATGTAGAAGTTATCCCGTCCGACGGTTGCAATCAGCGTGAAGGCGGTAAGCATCACGGCGGAAGCCGCAAATGCTTCCACACGACCGCGGACCTTCGGCACAGGGAATTTCATGCGCATGGTGATGACCCACCAGATGATGCAGCCAGCAACACAGGCGATGACCTGCGGCGGGATGGTCCAGGTGAAGCCGTCGAGTGCCTGCGCGGCTGTACCGATTGCGTACAGGTCCCAGGGGACAACCGGGGAATTGCGGATATCAATCGAATAGTAGTTGATGATGCCAAAGATGAGAAAGACCAGATTGAGAAAAATGATAGAAAAACGGGTGCGTCCGGTCACCGCGCGGAAGAGGAGGAAGACACCGTAATAGAACATCAGGTTTGCCCAGAAGGCAAAGCTGTTCGGCAGCATGCATTCGCTGTCGCTTCCACCGAATTCCAGCACCTCCACCATAAGGAAGGTTGCCAGCGGCGTGAGGTAAAAGAAAATGATTCCTATGTTGGACGCGAGAAACTGTTTACACAAATTTAACTTATTTTTCATTCTGAAAAGCGCCTCCATTGGACTTAAAGCACGGTTATTATACCTTTTGAGTAACAAAAAGTCAAGGGACGCGCAGGAATGGCCCGCGCGCCCCTTGTGAAAATGTATAGTTTCGGTAAAAAGTTTTATAAGACGCTTTTTATATCACAAAAAAGTTCAGGAAAGCAGCTTTTTGATGCGTTCAACGGCTTCCTTCGTCTTTTCACGGTCACCAAATGCAGTCAGACGGAAAAAGTTTTTTCCGTCTTCACCAAATCCGGCACCCGGCGTGCCGACAACATTGGCATTCTCCAACAGATAGTCAAAAAATTCCCAGGACTCCATGCCGTTCGGGCACTTGAGCCAGATGTACGGGGAGTTTTTGCCGCCGGTATACCAGATGCCCAGCTCGTCCATTGCATCTGCGAGAATGCGTGCATTTTCGCGGTAGTAGTCCAGATGCTCCTGTACCTGCTTGACGCCTTCTTCGGTGAAGACAGCAGCCGCACCGCGCTGGACAATATAAGCGACGCCGTTGAACTTGGTGGTCTGGCGGCGCAGCCACATCTTGTTGAGGTTCATGCCCTCGAACTCCAGCTCCAGCGGGACAACCGTATAGCCGCAGCGGGTGCCGGTGAAGCCTGCGGTCTTGGAGAACGAGCAGAACTCAATCGCACACTTCTTTGCGCCTTCGATTTCGAAGATGCTGCGCGGCAGGTTTTCGTCAGCGACAAAGCACTCGTACGCTGCGTCGAACAGGATGACTGCCTGATTTTCCAGCGCATAGTCAACCCATGCCTTCAGGCCGGCACGGTCATAAACAGCACCGGTCGGATTGTTCGGGGCGCAGAGGTAGATGATGTCAGCCTTGACAGCCGGGTCCGGCAGCGGCAGGAAGCCGTTGGACTCGTTTGCGTCCATGTACAGGATCTTGCGGCCTGCCATCGTGTTGGTATCGACATAAACCGGATAGACCGGGTCCGGAACGAGGACAGTGTTGTCCTGGTCGAACAGGTCGAGGATATTGCCGACATCAGACTTTGCGCCGTCAGAGACAAAAATCTCATCTGCCTCCAGCTGGGTGCCATGGGAAGCATAGTAGGCCTGAATGGCATCCTTCAGGAAGCCATAGCCTTGCTCCGGGCCGTAGCCGCGGAAGGACTCCTGGTGGCTCAGCTCATCAACTGCGGCATGCATTGCGTCGATGGATGCCTGCGGCAGCGGCAGAGTGACATCGCCGATGCCCATGCGGATGACCGGTGCATCCGGATGCGCTGCGGTGTAATCCGCTACCTTCTGTGCGATGGTAGAAAACAGATAGCTCTGTGCGATGTTGGCAAAATTATGATTCACTTTCATAGATGGTATCTCTCCTTCTCATAGATGCTGCAATAAAAGCCTTAAACAGCGGATGTGCACGGTTCGGACGGGACTTGAATTCCGGATGGAACTGGACGCCGACATAGAACGGATGCTCTGCAATTTCAACGGTCTCGACCAGCTCACCGGACGGGGAAGTGCCGGAGATGGTCAGACCCTTGCTCTCAAATTCCTGACGGAACTGATTGTTGAACTCGTAACGGTGACGGTGGCGTTCGGAAATCTTCTCCTGCTGATACGCTTCCGCCATCTTGGTGCCCGGACGGACATTGCACGGATACGCGCCCAGACGCATCGTGCCGCCCTTCTTGGAAACACCCTGCTGGCTTTCCATCAGGTCAATGACACAGTGCTGGCTTTCCGGATCAAATTCGCCGGAGTTTGCGTCCTCATAGCCCAGCACATTGCGCGCATAGGAAATAACGGCAATCTGCATGCCGAGACAAATGCCGAAGTACGGCACATTGCGGACACGGCAGTATTCTGCGGCACAGACCATGCCCTCAATGCCGCGCGAGCCAAAGCCACCCGGCAGGATGATGCCGTCACAGCCGGAAAGCAGCTTGTCCACAGACGAATCATTGATCTCTTCGGAATCAATCCACTCGATTTCGACCTCTGTGCCGTTTTCATAGCCCGCGTGCTGCAGGGCTTCTGCAACAGACAGATATGCGTCATGCAGGCGGACATACTTGCCGACCAGACCGATTTTGACGCTGCCCTTGCGGCTGTCAATGCGGTCGAGCATTTCATACCATTCACTCATGTCGCCCTTGCGGCAGCCGAGCACCAGTTCACGGCAGACACTGACACAGAAATGGCTCTGTTCCAGCATCATCGGCGCCTGATACAGCACCGGTACGGTTCTGTTTTCAATGACGCAGTCCGGCTGGACATTGCAGAACATGGAAATCTTGTGGCGGATGTCATCGGTCATCGGACGGTCAACGCGGCATACAATCATATCCGGCTGAATGCCCAGACCGCGCAGTTCCTTGACAGAATGCTGGGTCGGCTTGGACTTCGGTTCATCCGAACCGGAAATAAACGGAACCAGCGTGACATGGATAAACAGACAATTGCGGCGGCCGACCTCGGTAGATACCTGGCGGATCGCCTCGAGGAACGGCTGGGACTCAATGTCACCGGTCGTACCGCCGATTTCGGTGATAACGACGTCAGCATTGGTCTTTTTGCCGACCGAATAAATAAACGATTTGATTTCGTCAGTGATATGCGGGATGACCTGAACGGTTTCGCCCAGATATTTGCCATCACGTTCCTTGTTGAGGACATTCCAGTACACCTTGCCGGTAGTGAGGTTGGAAAACTTGTTCAAATCCTCGTCAATAAAGCGCTCGTAATGTCCGAGGTCGAGGTCAGTTTCCGCACCGTCTTCGGTGACATAAACCTCGCCGTGCTGGAACGGGCTCATAGTACCCGGGTCGACATTGATATACGGATCGAGCTTCTGCGCGGCGACCTTCAGGCCGCGGCTTTTGAGCAATCGGCCAAGTGAAGCAGCCGTGATGCCCTTACCGAGACCGGAAACGACACCGCCGGTTACAAAGATATACTTGGTCATGCT
>CALYTA010000126.1 GCA_945486175.1 uncultured Clostridia bacterium
TTGAATTTGCAAAAATGCAGTGATATACTGCGCTTGAATCGGTTCGGAATTGAAAAAATGTGAAAAGAAAAGCAAATTGTTTTTGGAACAGGAGTGACAGTTTTGAGCGTAAAAAAACAGATTGCCGCACTCGCGATGACCGGTGTCATGGCAGCAGGCTGTGCGGTTCCGTCCCTCGCGGCGGCAGCACCGGACGGACATACTGATGCGGCAGATACCGCTGCGGGTGCAAACGGCGTATATGAACAGTGGCAGGAGCAGTGGGAGACCATCAAGAACGACTGGACCCAGGTATCCCTTTCTCCCGGCGCGGATGACACCCAGATGAATTTTGCCTGGTATTCCAAGGTACGGAGCGTGGTATTCCGTGTTGCTGCAGACGAAGCGATGACGCAGTCCGTACAGGAAGTGGACATCGAAGGCACCGAAGGTCCGGCGGACAAGGCAGGCACGCAGTATTATGTCTGCAAGGCGACGGCTTCCGACCTGACGCCGGGCACGTATTATTACCAGATCGGCGATGCGGAGCCAGTGGCGTTCGATGTACAGGACAGCAGTGATGGATTTTCGTTTATCTATGTCGGTGACCCGCAGATTGGCTCCTCGAATGAGCTGAAGGGCACAGATACAGAGGAGTTCTATGCGGTACAGTCTGCATCCGTCTGCAACGACTCGTTCAACTGGAACAATACGCTGGAAAAGGCTCTGGCACGTGACACAGATGCAAGCTTTATCCTGTCCGCAGGCGACCAGATCCAGACCACCAAGAAGAAAGCGCCGAACAAGGACGCGACAAACAGCGAAATCGAGTACACCGGCTATCTGTGCCCGGAGGCGCTGGATTCCATCCCGGTTGCCACGACGGTCGGCAACCATGACGCGGACAATGCCAATTATACCTATCATTTCAACACTGCGAACACCAGTGAGCTCGGCTCGAACGGCATTGTCGGCGGCGACTACTATTACACCTATGGCAACGCACTGTTTATCATGCTGAACACGCAGGACACGAATGTCGCGGAGCACAAGCAGTTCATTGAGCAGGCGGTTGCGGCATGTTCGGATGCCAAGTGGCGCATTGTCACGCTCCATCAGGATATTTACGGTTCCGCAGAGCATTCCAACGAGCCGGAAATCACCAATCTGCGCTATCAGCTCGTCCCGTATTTTGAAGAATATGACATCGATGTAGTACTCACCGGCCATGACCATGCATATTCCCGTTCGGAGATTCTCCAGGGCGGCGTAAAGACCACCCAGTATACCGACGACGAGTTCGACGAGATGCTGGAAAAGGATATGGATGCGGGGGAGAATCCGGAAACACGCACTGTTGCACCGGGCAATATCATCCCGACAACCACTGACCCGGCAGAGCAGGCATATCTTGCCTACCTTGATGCAGTCATGGACAAGGACGCTGTACAGGAAACCGAAGGCAATACGGCTGTCAATCCGGACGGCATTCTGTACATGACGGCAAACTCTTCGTCCGGCAGTAAGTATTACGACCTTGTCCCGCGCATGCAGACTTATATTGCAAACCGCTGGCAGGAGGATGTGCCGACTTACTCGGTCATTGACATCGATGATGACAGCTTTACCATCAATACCTACCGCACTGACAACGACGAGGCAATTGACGACACCTTCACCATCATCAAGACCGATGACGGAGATGCTTCCATCCCGTTCACCGATGTCAGCGAGGATGCATGGTATTATGACGCAGTCGTCAATGCATACCAGAATAAGCTGTTCAGCGGCATGAGCGAGACCACCTTTGGCCCGGATATCACCATGTCCCGCGGCATGTTTGTACAGGTTCTGTACAGTATGTCCGGCAAGCCGGAGGTCAGCGGCGAAATGAAGTTCAGTGATGTAAAGTCGGATGACTGGTATTATGATGCTGTCAGGTGGGCTGAGCAGAACGGCATTGCAGCCGGCACCGGTGACGGCAAGTTCTCCCCGAATGCCAGCGTAACCCGTGAGCAGGCAGCTGCACTGATGAAGAAGGTTGCGGAGAACATGGGCAAGGATACCTCCGCACGCGCAGACCTCAGCAGGTACACCGATGCAGGCCGCGTATCCGGCTGGGCAGAGGATGCCGTCAGCTGGGCGGCAGCCAGTGGCATTATGACCGGCACCAGCACGACGACGCTGTCACCGCGGAGCAATGCGACGCGCGCACAGGTCGCACAGATCATGATGCGCTTTTGCGAAGCAGTAAAATAACAATTTCCTCTCTCTTACCGATAAATCGAAAAAAGCCGGAGAACTGCGGTTCTCCGGCAACTTTTTATGGAGCGAAATGAATATATGAACAGTAGGAAAATACAAAAGGGATTCTGGAAGCGTCTTGCGGCGCTTGCCGTCATGGCTGTCGTGTGCATCGGGCTGTACACGGTTTCACTCGTCGACAGATATCCACTGATGGCGAACGAAGGGCGTGAGTTTGTAAAGGCACGCGTCGTCGAGGTGATAGAAGACAATCAGGAATCGGGCGGCGTGTATATCGGCAGTCAGACGGTTGAGCTGGAGCTTCTGTCCGGCGCGTATGAGGGCGAACATGTGCAGGCGGAAAGTTCATCCGCGTATCTGTACGGCACGCACTGCACGCCAAATCTGAAGGTTGTCGCCATTGTCAGCGAGTCAAACGGCGAGCTGGTCGGATCGGTATACGGCTATTACCGTGAGCCTGCGCTGATCGGCATGATTGCACTGTTTCTGCTGACGATTATCTTGATCAGCGGACGGCGCGGCCTGTATTCCGTGCTCAGCCTGGCGTTTACCTTCCTGTGTATTTTCTGGTTTTTCCTGCCGATGGTTTACCGCGGCTATTCGCCGGTGATGGCGGCAATTGTCGTTGTCATCGCCACGACGCTGGTGACGATGTATCTGGTCGGCGGCTTTACCGTCAAGGCGACGGCAGCGGTGCTCGGCACGGTGATGGGCGTGCTGGTGGCTGGCCTGCTGGCCTATGTGTTCGGCAAAATCGCACGGGTCAGCGGGTACAATGTCTCCGATATTGAAAGCCTGATCTATATTCAGGAGCAGCTGGATATTCAGGTCGGACAGCTGATGTTTGCGGGCATTCTGATCGCGGCGCTCGGCGCAGTCATGGATGTGAGCATGTCAATTGCATCCACCCTGCAGGAGCTGCACGACAAAAACCCACAGCTGGATACCATGCAGCTGTTCTGTTCCGGTATGACGGTCGGCCGCGACATGATGGGCACGATGTCCAATACACTGATTCTTGCGTTTACCGGCGGTTCGATCAACACAATCGTACTGTTTTATGCGTACGATTATTCGCGCATGCAGCTGATGAACATGTATGACATCGCCATCGAAATCATACAGGGCGTATCCGCCAGTATGGGCGTCGTGCTGACCGTTCCGTTTGTGTCGCTGATCGGTGCCTGGATGATTGTCCGCGCGGCGCGGAAAAAGAGCGCCAAAGATGGGAAAACACTGTAACAATTGCCCGAAACATGGTATACTGTTACCAGTGAAAGGATGTGGACAGCCATGAATCCAACCTATGAAAAACTGATGAAATGCTATGACAGCCTGCGGGCAGTGACGGACTTCCAGCCCCAGCTGGCGCTGGTGCTCGGCTCGGGTCTGGGCAATTTTGCCGAACGCATCCGCATTGTGCAGACGGTGGATTACAGCGCCATAGAGGGCTTCCCGACCTCGACGGTTGAGGGGCACAGAGGGCGCTATGTGTTTGGCTATGTCGACGCGGTTCCTGTCGTTGTCATGCAGGGGCGCGTGCATTACTATGAGGGCTACGACATTTCAGATGTCGTGCTGCCGATCCGTCTGATGAAGTTGATGGGGGCGGAGATCCTGATGGAGACCAATGCGTCCGGCGGTATCTGTGCGCATTTCCATGCGGGTGATCTGATGCTGATTTCCGATCAGATTTCCTCGTTTATCCCATCGCCGCTGCGCGGTGCGAATATCGACGAGCTGGGGACGCGGTTTCCGGACATGACGGACACCTATGACCCTGCCCTGCGTGCGATCATCCGCACGGTGGCGGTAAAGGAGAACATCCCGCTGCAGGAGGGCGTATACATCCAGCTGCCCGGCCCGCAGTTTGAAACGCCTGCAGAAATCCGCATGGCGCGCGCGCTCGGCGCGGATGCGGTTGGCATGAGCACAGCCTGCGAGGTTGTCGCCGCGCGGCACATGGGCATGCGCGTGTGCGGCATTTCCTGTGTGTCCAACATGGCGGCGGGCATGACCGGCGGCCCGCTGCTGCATGAGGAAGTACAGCAGAATGCTGATCTGGCTGCCCCGCGCTTTGAAAAGCTGGTCTGGAAATCCATTGTGGCGATTGCAAAGAGCGTATAAAAAGGGGAAAGCGCATCTGCCCGGATGGACAGATGCGCTTTTTTCGCGCGGGAGGGTTACCGCGCTGAGAAAG
>CALYTA010000127.1 GCA_945486175.1 uncultured Clostridia bacterium
CGCCGGAGCAGATGGCGCAGTCCGCCCGTCTGGTCGGCAGCATGGGTATCGACGCGGTCAAGCTGCACGCACTGCATATCCTGCGCGGCACACCGCTTGCAGAAACGGCATATACATGCCTGACAATGGAGCAGTATGTCTCCGTCATCTGTGACCAGCTGGAGATGCTGCCGCCACAAGTGGTGATCCAGCGCCTGACCGGTGACGGCAAGGGGGAAGACCTGCTCGCCCCGGACTGGAGCCGCAACAAGCGTGCCGTGCTCGCCGCCATTGACCGCGAACTCAAACGCCGCGGCAGCGTGCAGGGCTGCCGCCTGCACG
Organism: uncultured Clostridia bacterium; assembly: GCA_945486175.1. Classification (GTDB taxonomy): domain Bacteria; phylum Bacillota; class Clostridia; order Oscillospirales; family Butyricicoccaceae; genus Butyricicoccus_A. The sequence goes on from CALYTA010000127.1 coordinate 322, forward strand.
GTTAAACCTACTGTGCTCAGCGCGGCTGCATCTGTTTTGGCTTACTCTCTGTCGATGCAAAATAAGTCCCGGCTGCCATAATTGCAAGCGCGATGACGAATGAGACAGTAGGCAGCTGCCGGAACAACAGCAGCGACAATCCTGTACCGAGAAACGGAGCAATGGCGTAATACGCACTGGTTTTCGCCGCACCCAGCTCGCGCTGTGCGCGGACGTAGAAGAAAATACTCAACCCATACGCGACAAAGCCCAGCAGCATTGTCAGCGCAATATATTCCGGCTGCGGAAGTGTTTCCCCCGCAGCCAGTGCAAGCAACAGCGAGCCACATCCTGAGCACAATCCCTTGATAACGACAATCTGTCCTGCGTCCTTCTGCGACATGCGGCGCGTGCAGTTGTTTTCAAAGCCCCAGCAGATGCACGCTGCCAGTACAAACAGCGACCCCGTTGAAAACGAAAAGCTGCTGCTGTCCTCCACCGACAGAATCACGCTCGACAACGTGACCAGTGCAATGGCAAGCCACAGCCGCCGCGTAACCGCCTCGCGGAAACAGATAAACGCGATAACAGATGTCGCAACGATTTCAAAATTGTTGAGCAACGACACATTTGCTGCCGTTGTATACGCAAGCCCAAACATCAGGAAAACCGGTGCCGCAATATCGAGCAGCACCATGCCGACGGCATACGGCAGTTCTGCACGCGTCAGTGGCAGTTCCCGCCCTGTCCCATGCAGCTTTCCCGCCGCTGCCATGCCGATTCCCGCGCCGAGGTACAGCAGCCCCGCCATCATCGTGGGGCCGACATGCGCAAGCAACAGCTTGGAGCACGGTGCATTGAGCGCGTAAAATGCAGCGGCAAGTATGGCAAACAGCACAGCTTTCTGTTCACACTGTTTCACAGGTATCTCCTCCTTATCCCCCCATGGGGGATATTTCGAGTATATCATACTGTCCTGCAAAACGCAACCACAGGAAAGGGGTTTATCTTCCCCGGAAGATAAACCCCTTTTTCTCAGTCAGCATATTCGCGTACCATTTTAAACAATTGTGTCCGGTTGCGGATACTCAGCTTTTTGTAAATATTCAAAATATGCTTTTTCAGCGTGTTATTGGTGATGGTCAGCTGCGAGCAGATGACATCATTCGGCAGCCCCTGCATCAGCAGGCCGAGGATGGTTGTCTCCCGCGCCGTCAGGTGGAAGCGCTCCTCACATTCGTGGATGCTCAGCTTTTCGTGCTGGCGCGCACGGTCCTCATAATAGCGCGCGGTGCGCAGCGCCAGATGCTCCTTGAACATGTCCAGCAGGAACACATCGTCATACAGGAAATCCGGCTGCCCGCGGCGGCGGTAAAAAGAAATTTTTGCGAGCACCTTTCCCTCAAACGCGGGCAGGATATGGACGCTGTGATGAAAGCCTTCTGCCTTGGAAAAGCGCTGATAGCATTCGGTTTCCATGCGCTCGTCTTCGGAAAAGACATCGCTCTCGCGGTATACCATGCTCTTTCCTCCCATGAGCAGACCACGGCTGAAATCCAGCTTTTGATAATTGTCAAGATAGTCCTGTGCAACCTGCTCCGGATAAGAATTGCACACGGCATGGCGCAGCTGCGGAAGCTCCTGCTCCGAGGAATAATAAAAGACCGCGCCGTCAAAATCCATCAGCAGGTGCATCTGTTCCAGAAAATTCCGGCACATTTCATTGAAGTCGCTGATTTGATGGATCTGATATGTGATATTGTTAAAAATTACCCAATCATTGGCTTCCTGTATATGCAAATTTGTCGCCTCCAACATAAAAAAGAAGGCGTTCTACGGTAAAAAACCATAAAACGCCTTTGTTTTACAGAGATATGATATCATGCTGTCAGCAAACTGTCAAGCACTAACCAAAAATAATTCTGAATAAGTATACTCCCGCAGGAAGGAGTATCAGCTTTCATCGGAACCAGCTTCGTCTGCGCTTTGCGTGTTATCCACAGTATCTTCCGTTTCCCCGACTGCGGGCGTGTCAACTGCTTGCGCAAGCCAGTCCATGCCGTCCTCCGATGTCAGCCAGCGGTAAAACATCATCGCAGGATCATTTTCCTCCAAGCCGCTGCGCACCGCAAGATAATATTGTGCCCGCAGCGGATATGCCACGGAGCTTGTAACCTCCGTCAGCGTCTGCGCAGAGGGCAGCACACCATCCACTTGCACAACAGAGGTGCCCTGCGGGATGCCGTTTTCCTGCATTTCCAGATAGGTTGTATAGCACAGGGTTCCCGCCGTGTGCGGGCAGGCCGCTGTCAGCGTATCCTCGCCGTCCTTCACCTGCACGCCCGCACTGTCCGCGCCGAACAGCTGTGCAAACAGCTTCCGGCTGTCCGTGCCGGGCGCGGATGCATATCCCTTCCAGCTCTCCGGGCTGTCCTGATAAGCTGCCGCAATCTCCTCCCGGGCCAGCGTCACGGAAGATTCCTCCGTGCTGCCCGCCAGAAGAACCAGCGCGTCTGAGCCGACCGGCTGAAGCGTGACGCCCTGTTCCTTCAGCTTCGCTTCGGTCTCGCTGTCCGGCGCATACGTCAGCACGACATCCAGGCCACCGTCCAACAGGCGCTGCCATGCCTCCCCACTCGTGCCATAGAACGAGGTCAGAGCGGAAGTGTCCTCAAAATCGCCGTCGGTCGCCGCAGCAGATGCCAGATTTCCGGGCAGGCTGAGCGCTTCACAGCCGCCGAAGGCTTCCAGTCCGTCTGCGGGAATCTTTTCTACCGTCTCAGACTGTGCCGATTCCGCAGAAGCCGAGCCTGCTGCACTTCCCTCCTGCACCGGAGCCGCACCGCAGCCCGTCAGCAGGACGGCACACAGCGCCGCCGCGAACAAATATTTTCTGTTCTTCATCGCCGCTCGCCTCCTCAATTCATGCCCGTGAGCATCGTCCGGACAATCCAATCGCCGTTGGAGTCCACAATACCCGACCAGCAGCCGGATACGGCTGCAAAATACGAACCGTCTGCGCTGGAAATGCTGTCATATTCCGGTTCCAGCACAATGCGTCCCTTTGTATCGCCGATGCCTTGCAAGCCGGTTTCCGGATCCGTGATGGTGAACACGGAGTCCTCATATGCGGCCTGCTCCTGCGGAGCGGTATACACATACGGGCGCAGCTTGCCGACCTTCGCTTCTTCGAGATCAAAGACCTGATAGCCGTCCTCCAGAGCGACAATCATCCGTTCCCTGCCCTGTCGGTAAAACGATGCCTTGCCCTCAAAATCAAAGCTCACCAGATCGTCAAACACGACTGAATTGCCTTCTGCATCGGTATAAGCGAAATAGCTCTCAGGCAGTGCGACCAGCTGCTGCGCGTTCAGGTCCTTCGGCAGCATCAGCTTCTGCCCCATCGCGGCACTGAGAACAATGCATTCGTCCTCCGTTTCCCACAGCTGGTACAGCGGAAGCTCATCGCCGCACTGCACGCCGTTGACATACTGGAATTTTGCAACCGTCTTCCCGGACGAATCCAGCACGCCAAACTTGCCTTCGGCATCCTTCGCCAGTGCATAGCCGTCACAGCTCTCATCCAGCCAGACAGCTTCCACCCCAGTCACCGTACCATCCTCATCAATAAAGCCCCACTCAGTTTCCGTGAGCTGTACCGTCGCTGTACCATCGGAAAATGCGCCGACACTGACAGCCGCAAGCGTGGCACGGCTCTCAGTCGTATCTGCGTCACTGATATGCCAGATGACGGCATCGTCCGTGGTCTCCCGGCTCACAATGATGCCGTCTGTGCACGACGAGACAACACCGCTGACCTGCCCGATGATTTTGCCGTCGCTGCCATACACGGTGGTGACTGAGCTTCCGGTTCGCTGGACAAAAATGCAGCTTTCGTTCACAGTAATGCTGCCCTCAAACGGGCCGAGCACCCAGCTTCCATCATGCGCCGCGCACGAAACGCGCGTGCCTTCCCCGGTATCCTGTGTCAGCAGCCAGATCAGCTGGTCCCCACAGGTTTTGCGTTCAACAGAAGTATAAACCGGATTGGTCACCAGTTCTCCGGCAGAATCTGCCAGTGCATACCGATAAACCGGCGTACCGTCCTGTTTCCAGCCGACCACCTTCGCGGCATAG
>CALYTA010000128.1 GCA_945486175.1 uncultured Clostridia bacterium
AAAATTTCCTCCGGTCATCCTGTGCAGGATTGCCTCACTGATGTCCTTTGCACCGCCCGGATCACGGCGGAACCGATCCCGATCCAGTTTTTCACCGGTTTCCGCATCCCACAGGCGGCAGGTATCCGGCGTGATTTCATCTGCCAGGACAATGCTGCCATCTGACAGCCGCCCGAATTCCAGCTTGAGGTCGATCAGATCGACACCCAGTCCGCGCAGGAACGGCTTCAGGATATCGTTGATGCGGAATGCATAGCGGTCGATGACCGCCAGCTCCTCCGGTGTGCACAGTTCCAGCTCAAATGCATGATACCGGTTGATCATCGGATCACCCAGCGCCGTGCTGCGGTAATAATACTCCAGAATCGCAGAGTGCAGCCATGTGCCCTCCGGCAGGCCGATGCGCGTGCACAGCGAACCTGCGGCGACGTTGCGGACGATGATCTTGAGCGGGATCATATGCGCCTGCCGGATGACGGTTTCCCGGTCGGAGAGCTGTTCGACGAAGTGGGTCGGAACCCCCTCCTGTTCCAGCATCTGCATCAGGCAGACAGAAACGCGGTTGTTGACCGCGCCCCGGCCCGGAATAGCAGCCGTTCCCCGGCTGTCCTTATACGCGGCAATGAGCAGCTCCGGCTCACCGGTTGCATAGACCCGCTTCGCCCTGCCCTCATACAGCAGCTGTTTCTTCTCCATGAACACACTTCCCACTGTACCGGCGCGCGCCTTAGTTGCTGTACAGCGCGGAAACCTTTGCGTCCTTTGCTTCCACCTTCGCCTGCATGTCAGCCTTGAACTGTGCAAGCTTTTCGGTCAGGGACGGATCGCCGAGCGCCAGCATCTGTACCGCCAGAATGGCAGCATTGTCCGCGCCGTTGACGGCTACCGTCGCAACCGGGATGCCGGACGGCATCTGTACCATGGAGAGCAGGCTGTCCAGTCCGTCCATAAACGACGACTTGATCGGCACGCCGATGACCGGCAGCGTCGTGTATGCCGCAAGCACGCCGCCCAGATGCGCTGCCTTGCCTGCCGCTGCAATGATGACGCCATAGCCGTCCGCCGCCGCATTTTTCGCCAGCTTTTCCGCTGCCGCCGGGGTGCGGTGCGCAGAGATCACGCGCACATCAAACGGAACACCGAACGATTCCAGCTTGTTGATGCAGCCCTCCATAACCTTGAGATCGCTGTCCGATCCCATGACAATACATACTTTCTTCATACAGGCTCCTTCTTTCTTGTACACAGACCGCTTTTTGAACAATTATTCAAAACTATCTGCAACAAAAACGCAGGACATCGCGCACAAAAGAGCGACGTCCTGCTGTTGTTTTGCATCATTGACCGTTTTCCATCGAAAAAAGGCTGCAAAAATCCCCCTGGCAGAGACACTGCGCAGCGCAGCCCAGGGACGGAGCTATGTTGTCGGAATATCCAGCAAACATGTGTTTCAGGGCTCCTTTCAGCCAAATCGTGAAAGAATCGATCGTATATTATTATTGTATTACAGTTATGTAATCTGTGCAATACCAAGTTTTACTTTTGTAAAAATCTCGGAACTTTTACCAACGGAGGCGGCGCTTTTCCGACAGTTTTTGACCTTTTTGTGCTGACATTGCCGCATCTGCCGCCCGCCTGCGGCGATTATGCGCCCAGCAGTTTCAGCCACTGCTGCAAAACATGATCTTTATAGAAAACTGCTGCCCGTTCGGTCGCATGTCCGCTCATCTCATTGCGCAGCTCCGTGTCATCGATCAGCTGGATCAGCTTCTGTGCAAACAGCTCCTCATCGCGGTTGGGCACAAGGAAGCCGCTGACATTGTCTTCAATGATGGTCGCCGGGCCGACGCGGATGTCAAAGGCAACCGGCGGGGTGCCGCACGACATTGACTCAACCAGCACCAGTCCGAAGCTCTCCGAAACCGAGGTCAGCGCAAAGCAGGCGGATTTCGCCATCTCTGTCAGCAGCACGCGGTGCTCCAGCGCGCCCGTAAAGCAGACATTGTTTTCAATGTGAAGCTGTGCAGCATACTGCCTGAGCATCTGCTCCAGCTCGCCCTCGCCCGCAATTTTCAGCGTCCAGTCGGGATGGGACGGAACGACCTTTGCCCAGATGCGCAGCAGCGCCGGGAAATCCTTGTCGGAATGCAGGCGTCCGGCTGCAATGACCTGCTTTTCCTTGCGCGAGACCGGCGGGATGTCCGGCGGCTCGATAAAGTTCGGAATGGTCAGGCACTGAATCCGGCTGTTATGCCCCTGCATAAATTCCCGGATTTCCCGTGTTGTCTGATCGGTCAGCAGGACGAAATAATCGATATTCTGGTATTTTGTCTGGAAATCGTGAATCAGCTTTTTGTCAAACTGATGGTCTGCATGCAGCTGTACGATCTTCTTTACCTGCGGCGCACCATATTTTGACAGCAGGATGGCGTGCTCATTGCGCGTGGCAATTACCGTACCGCTTTCAATCGCCTGAATCGCATGTTTCATGGTGCTGTGCTTGCGGTACAGTGTTTTGACTGCGCGCACACCCTCCTGCAGGATCCTGACTGGATTTTTCTGATGCATCGCATCGGAAAACTGCCGCCGGTTCGGCGCATCTTTTGTGAGATACGTCACAACGACCTTGTCATGCAGCGGATACACAGGCTCACCCAATCGATAGGTACACAATATTTCCACTTCAAACCCCTGCTCTACCAGTGCATTGGCGAGCGTCGAAATCACCATCTCAACGCCGCCATGCTTCAGGTGCAGGCTGGTCAGATATATTTTGTTCGTTTTCACACTAGATGATCCTCTTTTGCTAAGATATCCGCTCTGTTTGTCCGGGGTAGCATCCGGGCTTTGCCGTGCGATTGACGCCAGCAGCGCCCGCACCTGCTCCAGATTTCCGCTTTCCTCCGCAGTCAGCTGTTCTGCCGCCCGCTTCCAGCGGCTGCGCTCCTGTCCGCCCTGGAGGCGGTCGATCTGTTCCATCAGCTTTTCGCCTGTGACATCCTGTACATGCAGCGTCACATCCTCGCGCCCAATGGACTTCAAAAAGCCGTCGACCTTCATATCATACGAAATGCCGATGCTCGGCACGCCGTTTTCCACGGCAAAAATCAGTGAATGCAGCCGCATGCCGACGACAAGCGACATGCGCGAGAGCACGGAAATCGTTTCACTGATGGTAATCTGTTCTGAAATGAGAAAACAGGGACAGCTCAGATATCGGATGACCTTTCCCGCCGCATCACAGTCATGCGGATATTCAATCGGGATAAAAACCGGAACCAGTCCATAGGTCTCCCACGCATACTGCGCTGCCCGCGCAATTTCCGGTGCCGCGCGGTCAAATCCCTTCCATTCGCGCAGGCCAAAGCCAATATAGCGCCCGTCTGCCGGGATACCCAGCCGTTCCAGCAGCTGTTCGGTCTGTCCGGATTCCAATTGCTGGATGCAGATCGTCGGATCTGCCGTGCGCACAATGTGCGGATGGGTGACACCCATGTTCTCCAGCTCCCGCACGGAATCGTCGTCGCGCAGCGTGATAATATCGACGCATTTGTCAATGGCGCGCGCCGCCGCCCAGCGGTGGAAGCCGCCATAGACCGGCCCGATGCCGCAGCCATACATCATGACGCGGCAGCCACGCAGCTTTGCCATGCACAGCAGCAGCAGATAATAATACAGCGACCGGCGGGATGTCGCGTTCTGAATCAGGCTGCCGCCGCCGCTGATAAACAGTGCGGCATTTCCAAGCGCCTTCCACAATGCCGGAAGGTCAAAGGTATAACACGCCTGCACGCTGTTCGTCCGCCGTGTCTCCTCCGGCCGGCGGGAGGTGACATAGACCGGCATGTCCGCATCCACCTGATGCAGCTCATGGATGATCGCATTCAAAATCGCGTCGTCGCCCGCATTGCCGCGCCCGTACGCGCCGCAGATCACCGCGCCGTCGCGCCGTCCGCCCGCATGCCGCTGTGCTATGTGTACGGTATGCCGGTACAGCTCCGCAAGCTGCTCCGGCGTTTCGCTCACCGCACACATGCGTGCCGGGTCAGCGCCCAGATCACCCAGGATGCATGTATCCAACTGTGTGCGGTCTGCCGCGCAGCAGTCTGCCGCACACAGCAGTGCGCGTTCCCGCCCGCCGTATGCCGCCGCATCCTCTCCCGCACACTCAAACACGAACGGGATGCCGCGCTGTTTTGCAATTTTCCGTCCGCAGTATGCTGCCGCCGCGCCGTGGCAATACAGCAGCTGCGCGCCGTCGAGCACAGCTTCCGGCACGCTGCCCCGTTCCATTCGGGCTGTGGCAATTTCATAGGGCGCTCCGAGCCGTTCTGCCAGCGCCGCTGTACCGGTTACCGCCTGTCCGGCGGTTCCGCTGTCCATAATATGGATAATCTTCATTCAATATCCTCTTACCAATAATCTGGAAAT
>CALYTA010000129.1 GCA_945486175.1 uncultured Clostridia bacterium
TTGGAAACCTGTGCCAGCTGGGTAATCGGCTGCGTGAAGTTGCGGACATACTGGATAAATGCCTGAATATCGCCGACTGTAATCGTACCGGCTACTGCGAGCATGGAGCCCGCAACAGCAACGCCGACATAGCCCAGATTACCGACAAACTGCATCAGCGGATGCATCAGGCCGGACAGGAACTGCGATTTCCATGCGGATTCATACAGCTTATCGTTTGTCTTGTTGAAGACATCCTCCGTGCGCTCCTCCTGGTTAAATACACGCACGACGTTGTGTCCGGAAAAGGTCTCTTCAATCTGGCCATTGATGTCGCCCAGATATTTCTGCTGTGCACGGAAATATTTCTGGCTGATACGCACGACAATCATGACAAACAGCAGCGAAACCGGCAGGATGACAAGCGCAATCAGCGTCATCAGCGGGCTGATGGTCAGCATCATAATAAGTACGCCGACAATTGTGGTCACCGATGTAATCAGCTGCGTCACACTCTGGTTCAAACTCTGTCCGAGCGTATCGACATCGTTCGTAATGCGGGAAAGCACCTCGCCGACCGTACGGCTCTCAAAATAACCCAGCGGCAGGCGGTTGATTTTCTCACTGATCTCCCGGCGCATGCGGAAACAGACCTTCTGCGTAATGCCGGTCATAATCCAGCCCTGGATAAAGGAAAATGCCGAACTCAGCAGATAAACGCCGAGTAAAACCAACAGAATTTTTCCAATCCGCGCAAAATCAATTGCACCTGTGCCGGATATCTTCGCCACCAGCCCTTCATACAGGACAGTGATGGATTTACTCAGGATTTTCGGGCCTGTGATGTTAAAAATCGTGCTGCCAACGGCAAAAATCAGCACGGCAAGCACACCAAAGCGGTATCTGCCGATATAGGACACCAGCTTGCGCAGTGTGCCCCGGAAATTCTTTGCCTTTTCCACGGCTGCTCCCGGAGGGCCGCCCGGTCCCCGGTGCATCGGTCTTCTCGGTCCACTCACTTGGCCGCACCTCCTTCCAGTTCCTTCGCACTCAGCTGGCTTTCCGCAATCTCACGGTAGGTTTTACACGAGCGCAGCAGCTCTGCATGCGTGCCGATACCGTCAATCCTGCCCTCATTGAGTACAATAATCTGGTCGGCATGCAGAATGGTGGAAATTCTCTGTGCAACGATAATCACGGTCGCATCCCCGACATTGTCGCTGAGTGCACGGCGCAGTGCCGCATCCGTCTTGTAATCCAGTGCGGAGAACGAATCGTCGAACAGGAATATCTTCGGATGTCTGGCGACAGCCCGCGCAATCGACAGGCGCTGCTTCTGTCCGCCGGATACGTTGTTGCCGCCCTGTGCAATGGGGCTGTGATAACGGTCCAGCTTGCCTTCAATAAACTCCGTCGCCTGTGCAATCTCCGCAGCCTGTTCCATGTCGGCATCTGTGACGCCGTCGGCAAATTTCAGGTTGGATGCAATGTCGCCGGAGAACAAAATGCCCTTCTGCGGCACATAGCCCAGCTGGTCGCGCAGCGTCTTCTGTGTCATATCGCGCACATCCACGCCGTCCAGCGTGACACGTCCCTCTGTGACGTCATACAATCGCGGAATCAGGTTGAGCAGTGTTGTCTTGCCGCAGCCGGTCGAACCGATAATCGCAGTTGTCTTACCCGGCTCCGCTGTAAAGCTGATGTGCTCAAGCGCATCGTTTTGCGCACCCGGATAGCGGAACGAAACATCCTCGAAACGGATGCATCCGTTCCAGTCGCGCTTCTCTTCCGCTTCGGTGAGTTCCGGCCGATCGACAATGGTCGGCTCCGTGTGCAGCACTTCATTGATACGGTCTGCCGCAACGCCGGCACGCGGCAGCATAATGGAAATCATCGTCAGCATCATAAACGACATGACAATCATCATCGTATAATTGATAAATGCCATCATATCGCCGACCTGCAGGTTGCCCATATCGACACCCTTGCTGCCAAACCAGACAATCATGACGGTAATACAGTTCATAACCAGCATCATGCACGGCATCATAAACGTCATGACGCGGTTGGTAAACAGCTGCGTGCGCATCAGGTCAGTATTGGCGCCCGCAAAGCGCTCTTCCTCATGCTTTTCGCGGCTGAATGCGCGGATCGGCATGACGCCGGTCAGGATCTCACGGCTGATGAGGTTCAGGCGGTCAACCAACGACTGCATTTTCTTAAACTTCGGCAGGGAAAGCGACATCAGCGTACCAATCACCGCGAATACCGTGGCAACCGCGACCACAATAATCCATCCCATGCCGGTTTTGGTGTGTACGACCTTGAGAATGCCGCCAACTGCACAGATCGGCGCATACAGCACCATGCGCAGCAGCATGACGATCACCATCTGTACCTGCTGGATATCATTCGTACAGCGCGTGATAAGTGACGCGGTGGAGAACTGATTCATCTCCGCGTTGGAGAATTGCAGCACCCTGCCGAACACACTGTTTCGCAGATCACGTCCGATGCCCGCACCGGTCCGGCTGGCAAGCAGGCCAATGATAATCGCCGCACAGACACCGAGCGCTGCCAGTCCCAGCATCTTGCCGCCCGTGCTCCACAGGTAATGGCTGCGGTACTCGCCCATGTCAATGCCCATCGCTTCATATTCATTCTGAATGTACATGACAGCAATCTGCTGTATTGTGCTGTCAGACATCTCGCCCATCCGGTCGAGTGCCTGCTCCCGGATGCCCAGCAGCTTGCTTTTGGTCACCAGCCCCATGTCCAGCGCCTGACGCAGCTCTTCCATGCTGTGTATGGGCTGCGCGCTGTCCGCCTGCGCATCACTGTTTTCCATCTGGTACAGCATTGCCATCGGAACGGAAAATGCATCCGCCAGCGCATCCATCTTTTCATTCTCCAGATTGGTCTTGCGCGTACAGATGCCGTCATCGCCCTTCCAATAGCTGGTTTTCACCAGTTCAATCTCATCGTCGGTCATAAACAGTTCGAGATCAGACAGTGACTGTTCCCGAATCTGTTCCGGCACAGCGTTTTCAATGCCGTTCTGCTGGATACCGACATCGACAATATTGCTCATATAGGTCGGCAGCGTCAGATCACAGTACGCCTGCACGATCAGCAGCGCAAAAATCACGCAGACCGTCCGCCATGAGCCCTTTAAATAGCCAAATATTGCTCGCATCAGGTTTCCTCCCGTGTTTTCTTACTTTCATTTGTCCGTTCGAGTTCACGTTCCATGCATTGCGTCAGCTCGCGCACCCCGCCCAGGATTTCCAGATAGCGCGCTTCCCCGAGCGAATCCACAACGCGCAGCAGAAATGCATCATGCTCATCCCGCTGGCGCTCGCCCAGTGCAAAGCCCTCTTCCGTCAGACAGACAAACGTATTGCGGCGGTTGTCCGGATCGACGTGCCGTTCCACCAGCCCGCGCTCCTCCAGATGGCGCAGCATTTTGGAGACACCGGACTTGGTAATTCCCAGCTGTTCCGCCAGATCATTGACATACATGCCCGGAATATCCGGATGCATGCAGTGGAACTGCTCAATTGTTTTGAGGAAATGTACTTCTCTTCTGGAGACCTCCCGGAGCAGGCTGTCCCAGTTCAGCCGGCGGATGGCACACATGGTCTGGAAAAACTCGACAACCAGCTTATCTTTCTGTTCTTTACCCCGTTGCTCCATTGTATCCTCCTTTCTCCCATATTGATGAACAGGTACCAGTGTAGCACAGACTGTTGACTAAGTCAACAGTTGAATGTGTAAACTTTTTGCACCCGCAACAAAAATGTAAAAAACAGGAATCCCAATCCCCGCAGGGTGAGATTCCTGTTCTTCAAAACAATGTACTTATATCTCAGTAGCCAATCTGGCCGTCGAGCAGTTCGTCATGCCTGACCCATTCCTGTACATCCACGACATCATAATTGTCGTGGTCACGGCGAATGACCACACTGCTGATTCCTGCATTGATGATCTGCCGCTTGCACATCGGACAGGAATTGGCATCCGTCATGATTTCCCCGGTCTGTGCATCGCGTCCGACGAGATACAGCGTCGAGCCGAGCATTTCCTCGCGCGAAGCTGCAATGATCGCATTGGCCTCCGCATGTACTGCACGGCAGAATTCATAATGCGTGCCGCGCGGAATATTGCGCTGTTCACGGATACACGCATTCAGATCGATGCAGTTGGCGCGCCCACGGGGCGCACCGTTGTAGCCGGTGGAAATAATGACATCATTTTTGACAATAACCGCGCCGAAATTGCGCCGCAGGCAGGTGCTGCGCTCCAGCGCGACCTCCGCCATATCCAGATAATAGTTGTCTTTATCGCGCCGAACCATGTTGGGTTCTCCTCTCTGGGAATAAATTACTGTGCCTCAGTTCAAAAAGTCCTTCAGCTTTTTGGAGCTTCTCGGATGGCGC